>JASFIA010000001.1:0-25755 GCA_050122915.1 Desulfobacterales bacterium
TGGAGTTTTACGACGATCGGCGGTTACACCCTTTTGGTGGGTGACGCGGAAGACAGCCCGGTGGTGGACGACGAGGGCAGCCAGCACCAGTTCAGAGGGTTTTTCCTGGTCAATTTTCACTTCTAGACGGATGCCCGGCGCTCGTGCCGGGCCTGAAGGCTCATTTAGAGCGCCGATTCCTTTATGTTGGAAGGGAATCGGCGTTTTGTTATCGGAGAAGTGGGGGGCGCCCTCGGATGGGGGGGCCTGGCGGAGTGTTATTCTTTTCCGACCCCGATATCGGGCAGGTGGACGAGGTCGGCTTCGGCTGCGACCAGACCGTCGGGGTCGGCATAGACGTAGCAGCCGTGGCGGATGGTTATCCCGGCGAACTGGACGACTCCGCCCCGTTGCCCCCCTCCCGTCTTTCCGCTCATTACGGGCACCGCCGCCAGGGCCATCAGACCGACGGGCAAGCCGGCGATTTCCGTCGTGTTCCTAATGTGGCCGAATACAATCATTCCGGCCCAACGGTTCCTCATCGCCAGATGCACCAGTTGGCCCCCCACCAGGGCGCATCGGCTGGAGCCGCCCCCGTCGACGACCAGTACCCGTCCTTTCCCGTCGCATTCGAGGATTTCTCTGACCAACCCATTGGTCTCGAAGACCTTGACGCATTCCGCTTGGCCGTGGAAATGGTCGATGCCGCCGAAATGCCTGAGCACCGGCTTGGCGATTTGAATCCGGTCCCCGAAGAGGTCGCACAAATCGGTGGTCTTGACGGTCATGGCATACTCCAACGCATCGGAATTCTATAGCGCAGACGGAGCGCGGGTCCGGCCCGACACTCACCGGCTACCATATCCGGATGATGCTTCGGAAGCAAGTCGGGGGATGAGATGCAGGGTCATGGGGGCGGAGCGTATTGAAATCATCAGGAAATGGGGTATAATTGTTCCACTCGCTCTCTTCGCTCCAGCGATTGGTCGCCGAGGGTGTCATTGCCGGCGGTCGGCTTTCCGATCGCTTTGGGGCGGCTGGAGAGAAAATGGGATGCCGAGATACGGAGCGATTCACGGTTTCCTGCTCGGATTCAACGGTGGATCGAATCCGCGGCGGCGTTGATGGAGGCACCAGGAGAGAAATGAAACCACACGACGAAGCGTTCGAGCGCAGTTTCAGGAAGACTTCCAACACCGAGGGGCGAGTGCATGTGAGAATCCAGTGCTCGGAACCCACCTATTTTTCGAGTAATCGCACCCTGTTCGAGGGAACCATCAGCAATATCAGCGCAGGCGGTACCTTCATCCGCACCCGGGGACGGTTCACTCTCGATCAGGAGGTCATTGTGGCCGGCACGTTCGAGGATGGCGGTCCAGAAGAAAAGAGATACGGTAAAGTCGTCAGAGTCGAAGACAACGGCATCGCCGTGGCGTTCATTACAAAGGATTTTCTTCGCAGGCCCTGACACGCCTCCTGGCCCGATATCAGTTCTCCAAGATCCCCACTGGATCCGTGGGCCCTGTCCGGCTTTTCGACGGATGCCTCCTCCTTCCAGCTGTCTTGTATACCAGACGCTTCATCCGGCCGTTCTTTCCTATTTTCCTTCCTGTTGTCCCGAACGAATCTTCTTGGCCGTGGGGCATTCGGGCTCTCAATCGCCTCGGTGCCTTCGCATTTGCAGAGACCGCCGGGGAAGACCCGTCGGTCGGGATTGCGGGTGTATGCCTTGAAGGGGAAGGGGAGGTGGGCGCTATCCCCGGATATCTGCCGCAATCTGTTCCAATCCCTTACTGATCAGTCCGTGGCAGAGGGCCATGAGTTCCTTGGTGCTGAGGCGGTCGACCTCGTCTCGGCTGACTTCCGGAAGGACCCTCAACGCCAGCCGCCGGCGGCCGGAAATCACGAGGCGGCCTTTGGGTATCGCATCAGCCGTGCCGTCGATGACGATGGGCAGGATGGGGGTCTTGGCCTTTTTGGCCAGCATAAAGGCGCCGGCCCGAAACGGTTTGATGCTCCCGTCCTCGGACCGTGTTCCCTCGGGAAATAAAAACACAGAGCTTCCTTCCTTCAGGGCTGCCCTGCAGTCTGACATCATCTGGCGGATGCTGGTCGTATCTTCCCGCTTGAGTCCGATGTACCGGTTGAGGACCATATTCCAACCCACGAAGGGCACCCGAAAAAGCTCCGCCTTCGCCACCCATTTGAAATGGAAAAAAAGCCGGTAGGCAACCAATATGTCCAACAGGGACTGGTGGTTGGAGATGACGACATAGGTTTTGCGCGGATCGATGTGCTTCCTGCCGGATATGTCCAACCGCCAGAAGGGGTTGACCCAGAGGTAAAGGGACGCCCATAGACAGGAGTACCGGTGAAGAATAACCAGCCGTCGATCCCACCAGACCGTGCAGAGCCACAGGACGACCGCCACTGGGAAGAGAACCGAGGAGGAAACAATAAAGAAAAACAGATATAGAGCGGAGAAGAATCTCATCATCGCTGGCTATCTTTCCTGACCGGTGAAGATGATCTTGCCACCAGGGCATTGGGGTGTCCATTATAACACGGCCCATCCTCTCGCGATAGGTCCGGCTGGTCCAGGGGCGACCCTGGGGCTCGACAGGACCGTAAGTCAGGGTCGGAGCCGGGCGGCGATGGGGGGGGCAGAGGGTATCGCTGCCGCAGATGAACGGGGATCAAACCAGTGAATGCCTCTCTTTGACCGTTTTGTGAATTGGGTTGACAATTTTTGACTGTTTGTGATTGATTCAGGGAAACTTCCCGAAAGCGCCTCTGAAAGAACCGGTCATGGATACCAAGAACGCTTCTGGCCTCATACCGGCACAGCGTCGCAGCCTCATTCTCGAGCTGATACGCCAAAACGGAGTCATCTCCGTCCAAGAGCTCTCCGATGTCATCGACGTGTCTCTGTCCACCATTCGCCGTGATCTTTCCTGGCTGGCAAGGGCGGGCGCCGTGCACCGGAGCCATGGAGGCGCTGCCCTGAAGACCCGCCAGGCAACGACATTCGAACCGTCCCATCAGGTGTCTTCACGGGTCGCTCATCGAGAAAAAGCCGCCATTGGGAAACGGGCCGTCGAGCGGTTAGAGGCCCACCAGAGCGTCATCTTCGATTCCAGTTCCACCGTATATGAGGCAGCTCTCCAGGTTGTCCGGGAGGGGTTGCCACTGACCGCAGTGACCAACGATATTCGTATCGCAGGGCTGCTTGCCGAGTGCTCGTTCATAAAGCTCATCGTGAGCGGAGGATCCCTTCGCGAGGGATCCTGTACCCTGCTGGGGGAGCCGGGGGCGACCTTTCTGCGAAGACTTCACGTGGATGTTGCCCTCATCGGCATTCATGCCATAACCGACGCCACCCTCTGCGACACCTCCACGGACGTCGCCGAGGTCAAGCACCACATGGCGGCGGCAGCCAAGCGGGTCCTGGTACTGGCGGATGCCGCCAAGTTCAATTCCCTGGCCTTCTGTGACGCGATCGATTTGAAAGCCGTGGATGAGATCATTACCGACCAGCGGCTCGATCCCGGGAGTCGCCGACGTCTTGAGAAGCAGGGCGTTCACCTGTGCATTGCCGTTCCGGAGGCAGACGATCCCGGCTCCAGATGACAGTCTCACCGGTTCGTGCGGGGGCGGCCGGTTCCTAGATTCTTTGACGTCCCCGGGCTTCCGGTTCGGCGCTACCGAAAAGGAGGATCACCCATTGGCTAAAAAACTCACCCGATTCGATCTTCAGCAAATGAAGGATAACGGACGAAGGGCCGTGTGGATGACGGCCTACGATTTCATCACCGCGAAGCTGGCGGAAGAGGCCGGCATGGACATGCTGCTGGTGGGCGACAGCCTCGGAATGGCCGTTTATGGCTATTCCGGCACCGTGCCCGTCACCATGGAACAGTGCATCTATCACACCGAAGCCGTGCGTCGAGCTGCGCCCGGCACCTTCGTGATCGGGGACATGCCCTTCGGGGCCTACCAGACCGGTGTCACGGATGCCTGCCGCAACGCCATCCGTTTTCACAAGGAAGCCGGTGTCGACTGCATCAAACTGGAAGGCGGCACTCGGGTGTCCGCAATCATCAGGGCGATCTCCGATGGCGGTATGCTGGTCATGGGCCATGTCGGGTTGACCCCTCAGAGCTCTGCCGCCATGGGCGGCTTCAGGGCCCAGGGGCGAACGGTTGACAGCGCTCGCGCCATTATTGAAGATGCCAAGGCCGTCTGCGGCGCCGGGGCTTTTTCCGTGCTCGTAGAAGGGGTGCCGCCGGAAGTCACGGAGGTCATCCGGCGCGAGATTCCCATCCCGGTGTACGGGATCGGGGCCGGTGACTGCGACGGCCAAGTCATGATCTGTTCGGACATTCTTGGACTATTCCAGGCGTTCACCCCAAAATTCGTCAAGCGATACGGAAACCTGGCGGAGGAATACCTGAAGGTGTTCACCGCATACGCGGATGACGTTCGAAGCGGAAAATTCCCCGGCGAATCTCACGTTTACCGCATGGCGGAGGGAGAAGCCGCAAAACTATCCCAAGAATGGAAACGATGACCATGGCCGACAGAGCCTTTTCCCTTGGATACGGAAAGGGGCGGATGGCGTTCGCCATCCCCGAGACCCATCTTCTCTACGAGCTGGTGGGTCGAAACCGCAGACCGCCCGCCGACCTGCCGACAGCCTACCGGCATGCCCTGGAACACCCCGTCGACAGCCCGCCCCTGAGGGAGATCGTCCGGCCGGGCGAGACCGTCGCCATCACAGTGAGCGACATCACCCGTGGGTGGCAGCGGAATCCCCTCACTCTGCCCATTCTCGTCGATTGCCTGAACGAGGCGGGGGTTTCCGACGATGACATCACCGTGATCATCGCCGTCGGCGCTCATCGGCAGAATACCCGCGACGAGGTCGTCGAACTCTGCAGCGAGGCGGTCTGCCACCGGGTGCGGGTCGTCAACCATGACGCCTGGGACTCGGCCAACATGGTCTCCTTCGGGAAAACGAGCCGGGGGACCGAGGTGGCTCTCAGTCGTATCGCCGTTGAGGCGGACCGGCTGATTCTGACCGGCGGTGTCATCTACCATTACATGGTGGGGTACGGGGGCGGACGCAAAAGCGTCATGCCGGGCGTCGCCTCCCTTAAAACCATCCAGCAGTGCCACATGTGGGCCATGGCCGGTGAGGTTGGAAAGGGCTCCAACCCCCTGGCAGCCAACATGAAAACCCGGGGCAACCCCGCTCACGAGGACATGATGGAGGTGGCGGCCTTTATCCAGCCCGACTTCATCGTCAACGTGGTGCCGAACCTGGACGGTGACATCACCGGCATTTTTGCCGGGAACTGGGTGTCGGCCTGGTGGGAGGCAACGCGAATGGTCGACGGGATTTTCGGGGTGCCCATCAGGGAGCGGGCCGATATTGTCATCGCCTCGACCGGTGGCTATCCGAAGGACATCAACCTCTACCAGACACAGAAAACCATCGACAACGCCGTCTATGCTATGAAACCGGGGGGGGCGGCGATCATTCTGGCGGAGTGTCCCGACATCATGGAGCCCAGGGAGTTTTTCGACTGGTTCAACCATCCGTCGGCCCTGCAGTTGGAACAAGCGGTCAGGGACCATTTTCTCATTTCCGGCTGGGTGGCCGTCCGCCAGCTGGAGTACTGCCAACAGGGCACCATTATTCTCGTGACGGAGGAGAAAAACCTTGAATTGGCGCGGCGGGCGGGGGTCATTCCGGTCACTACTACGGCGGAGGCCCTGCAATTGGCCTACGACAGCTGCGGCGCCGATCCCCCCAGTGTTACAGTCATGCCCCAGGGGGCGAACACTTTTCCCATCCTCGAGCCGACACCGGCCTGATGATGGGGCGGATTACCGTGAGCGTTTTCCCGAACCCCAAACCACTCAGGACAAGGAGGAATTCATGGGCAAGCGAATGGCAGCAGCAGTGATTCTGGCAGTGACCCTGGCGCTGATGGCGGTGCCGGCATTGGCGGCGACCGTCCTCAAACTGGGAACCTCAACCCAACCCTCCCACATCTACAACGTGGCGGCTGAACACTTTGCCAAGATCGTTGCCGAGAAATCCAATGGAGCCCTTGAGGTTCAGGTGTTCCCGGCAGCCCAGCTGGGCTCCGAGCGGGACATGGTGGAGGGACTTCAGTTGGGATCCCTTGAAATGACCCTGACCTCCACCGGCCCGTTGGGCAACTTCGTCCCCCAGGTCAAGCTGTTCAATCTTCCCTTTCTCTTCAAGGACCGGGAGACCTGCTACAAGGTGTTGGACGGCCCGGTCGGCACATCGATCGCCGACAAGTTTCCGGCGGTGGGTATCCGTTCTCTGGGCTGGTTTGAAAACGGGTTTCGAAACGTCACCAACTCCAAGCGGGCCATCATGGCTCCCACCGACATGGACGGCCTGAAAATCAGGGTGATGGAGGATGACGTCTTCATCCTGACCATGAAATCCCTGGGTGCCAGCCCCCTGCCCATGGCTTTTGGAGAGCTCTACACCGCACTGGAGCAGAAGACCGTCGATGCCCAGGAAAACCCTCTGGCCGTCATTCATTCCTCACGGTTCTTCGAGGTTCAGAAGTATTTGGCCATGACCGGTCATTTTTATTCGCCGGCGATGCTTCTCATCAGTGAAATCACCTGGAAGTCCCTGTCGCCCGAGCACCAGAGCATCATCACCGACGCCGCCGCTCAGGCGAGGGATTTCGAGCGGAAAATTTCCCTCGAGGCCGATCAGAAACTCGAAGCGGAGCTGAAGGCGGCGGGTATGACGGTCACCCATCCGGACAAAACGCCTTTTGTCGAGGCGGTTGCAGGCGTCTACGAAAACCCCTCCGTGCTGAAGGCCATAGGCGGGGGGGATGCGGCGGAGGGACAAAAATTGATCGAGGCCGTCCGCAACGCATCGAACTAATTCCCATCACGCTATGTCAGCATGACAGCGCAGATACCGGTCCAGACCGAATCCTACGGCTGGACCGGCGATGCGAGCCGATGGGTTTCACCTTTTGCGATCGGGAACCTTGACCCATGCAAACCCTTCTGTCGTGGATGGACCGAATGATCAATTGGGCGCTGGCGGTCCTGATGGCTGCCATGGTGGTGGTCATCGCTGCTCAGGTCTGGTACCGATTCGTCTTAAACGATCCCTTATCCTGGTCTGAGGAACTGGGGCGCTATCTCTTTGTCTGGATTTCTTTTATGGGGGCCGCCGCCGGCGTCCGTTACCAGGTGCATCTGGGGATCGATCTGCTCCAGAAGGTCCTGCCCCCCAATGCCTACAGGATCATGGTCATCCTGATGAACGTCATCATTCAGGTGTTTCTGGTGACCGTCATCTACTGGGGATTCAAGATCCTGGGGATCATCCGGTTTCAGACCAGCGCCTCGATGAATGTCTCCATGCTCTATCCCTACCTGGCCGTACCGGTTGGGTGCATTTTCATGCTGATCAATTCCTTGAGGGTATCCGCCGCCGCCTTCCGGGGCCGTCGTCTGGACCGGGAGGTGATTCTATGACCGTCATTCTGTTCGCCGTCCTCCTTATCTGCTTCGTTGTGGGCATGCCCATCGCCTTTTCCCTCGGGGTGGCTTCGGTGGCCACCCTCCAGTTCGGTTCCAATCTGCCACTGACCCTCGCGGCACAGCGCCTCTTCACGGGCACCGACTCCTTTCCCCTGATGGCGATCCCCTTTTTCATGCTGGCCGGCGAGCTGATGGAGTCCGGAGGGATTTCTCGGCGGCTATTTGATTTCGCCCATGCCCTGGTGGGATTCGTTTTTGGCGGACTGGCGATGGTAGCGGTGGTCGCGGCCATGTTCTTCGCGGGCATCTCCGGCGCCGCTGCGGCCGACACCGCAGCGGTCGGAGCGGTATCTATCCCGGCCATGATCCGAAACGGCTACCAGAAAGGATTTGCCGCCGCCGTTCAGGCGGCGGGGGGGTCCATCGGTGTCATCATTCCTCCCTCCATACCCATGATTATCTTTGGCGTGGTGGGCGGCGTTTCCATCGGCAAGATGTTTATGGGCGGGTTTATCCCCGGCGCCTTGATCGGCGGTGGACTCATGCTCACCAGCTATTTCATGGCCAGAAGGGCCGGCTATCGGAAAGAATCCTTCCTGGGATTTCGGCAAATCGTGCGGACCTTTTTGGGGGCGATTTGGGCCCTGCTCATGCCCATCATCATTCTGGGGGGGATTCTTGGAGGCATTTTCACGCCCACGGAGGCGGCGGTGGTGGCCGCCCTCTATGGTCTTGCCGTGGGGTTCTTCATCTATAGAGAACTCCGGATTAAGGATCTTCCCCGCATCTTCGCCAAGGCGGCCATCTCTACCTCCACGGTGATGCTGCTCATCGCCACCGCCAACATCTTCGGCTGGATTTTGACCGCGGAGCGGGTGCCCCAGAACGTCGCCGCCTATCTGGTGACCCTCACGGCTTCCAAGCACGTCCTTTATGCCTTGATCCTGGCCTGTCTCCTCGTGGTGGGAACCTTTATGGAGACATCGGCGTCCCTCATCATTCTGACCCCTGTCTTCCTGCCGGTGGTAGAACAGTTCGGGATCGATCCGGTCCACTTTGGCGTAATCATGGTGACGGCTCTGGCCATCGGCATGCTGACGCCGCCCCTGGGCATCTGTCTTTTCATATCGTGCAACATCGCTAGGATCGAACTCTCGGAGATCATCCGATTTATTTTGCCCTTTCTGGCCATTATGATCGGCCTGCTGGTGCTGATGACCTACGTTCCCGAAATTATTCTTTTCGTCCCTAATCTCTTAGGAGAATAACCCCTATGCCCCAGGTCACCTTCCCATTCGGTGGTGAAAGCCTGTCCGTCGATGTTCCGGACCGAAATCTGGCTGAAGTGTTGGCCCCCAAGCCTTCGAGATCCATCGACGACCTGCCGGCGGCCATTTCGGCTGCCCTCGACAGCCCCATCGACCAACCGCGGCTTGAGGAGTGGGTTCACTCCAGCGACAGGGTGCTGATCGTCAGCGACGACATTACCCGTTTGACGCCCTGCGATCGCATCATTCCGCCCCTGCTCGACCGGTTGAATGCTGCCGGGGTGCCGGACGATCGGATTTCTTGCATCATGGCCCTGGGAACCCACCGATACATGACCGAGTCCGAGATGGTTCAAAAAGTCGGAGAAACGGTTTGCCGGCGGATTCTCGTCTTCAATCACGAATGGCGGGATCCGAAGGCTCTGGCGGACCTGGGTGCCTCCGAGCAGGGCACGCCGCTGGTGGTAAACCGGGCGGCGGTGGAGGCGGAAGTCGTCATTGGATTGGGGGCAATCGTTCCTCACCACATCCCGGGTTTTTCCGGTTCCTCCAAGATTATCCAGCCAGGTATCAGCGGCTCCCGGACCACAGCGGAAACCCATCTGCTATCCTGCGGCGGCGGCGGGGACTCCTTTCTTGGCGCCGAGGACAATCCGGTGCGTCGGGACATGGACGAGATGGCCGATCGGGTCGGGATGAAAACCATTTTCAACGTGGTCATGGACAGTCAGGGGGCTGTGGTAGGCGTCTTTTTCGGAGAGATGCGCGGCGCATTCCGGAAGGGGGTGGAACTGGCCAGGGAGATCTACGGCATCCCCTATCGCGAAGTGCCCGATGTGGTGATCGCCAATGCTTATCCTTGCGAGCTCGATTTCTGGCAGTCCCACAAGGCCCAGTATCCGGCCCAGCGGATGATCCGTCCCGGCGGCACTATCATCGTCTGCACGCCGGCGCCGGAAGGGGTGAGCCCTGTGCACACGGAACTGCTTGAATTTACGGCATGGTCTTCCACGGATATCAAAGCGGCCTATCGGAAAGGCCGGATTTCCAACGGGGTGGCCTGCGCACTGGCCGTCGCATGGGCCATGGTGAGGGAAAAGGCATCTGTCATTCTTTTTTCTCCAGGCATCCCGGAACCGGACAAGCGCCGGTTGGGGCACACCCACGCACCATCCCTGGAATGGGCGATGGCGGAAGCCATTCGCCGGCAGGGCAGGGATGCACGGATCTCCGTGCTGACCCATGCCCCGGATATGCTGCCCATTGGCCCGATGGCTTGAAAATAAAGGCACCTGAGCCTTGTGAACGATAACAATATCCATGTGGCGGTTGTGGCCGATGACCTGACCGGTGCGGCCGACACCGGCGTTCAATTCTGTTCCGTTGCGGAGCCGTTTGATCTGCTGCCGTGGCAGCCCCGGGAGTGGTCCGGCGGCTTCTCCGGGGCAGTGAAGGGTTTGGCCGTTTTTACCAACTCCCGGCACGATTCACCCCCAGCAGCCGCTCGCAAAGTGCGTCGGGTTGCCGATCTCATCAGGAGGCATGCCCCCAGGGTCGTCTACAAAAAAATCGACTCCTGTCTGAGGGGCAATCTCGGTTCTGAAATCGATGCGCTCCTTGAGTCCCTTGAGTGCCCGGTGAGTTTCATCGCCCCGGCGCTGCCCGGTCAGGAGCGGACCACGGAAAACGACGTTCATCGGGTTCGAGGCGTCCCCGTGGCGGAGAGCGAGATCGCCCTCGACCCCCTTTGCCCGGTATCGGAGTCCCGGCTGTCCCGGCTGCTGGCCGCCCAGAGCCGGTATCCTGTCGGGCGGGTGGGGCTGGAGGATGTCGCCGCCGGCTCGGAGCGGCTTCGGGCGGCCATCGGTTCCCGGATGGCCGAGGGGTGCCGGCATATCGCTTTCGATGCCACCGAAACCGTCCATCTGGATGCCATCGCAGCCGCAGCCACCCGGTTTTTTACAGGCGCCCTTTTGGTCGGATCCGCCGGTCTTGCCGCCAGCCAGGCGTCCTGGCTGGGAGAAAAGACCCGGACATTGGCGTCACTCCCTACCCGGCGACTTCAGCGGATGCTTTGGGTTTGCGGGTCGGCAACGACGGTGTCGCTCCGTCAGGCGGAGGCGCTCAGGGACCGTTCGGTGGTCGCCCCGATCGTCTTGCCGGCAGCCATGCTGGCTGATGCCGAGAGCGCATCGGGTCGGAAAGGGTTTGTCGATCAAGTGATCGCCGGCTGGTCCCAGGGGGTTCGGATGATTTTGATCGAGCCCCTCGGAAAGGGGCCACATGCTGATCCAGCACTGGTGGTTGCCGGGCTCGGGGCGATTGTGGCCGATATCGTCCGCCTCACGTCGCCGGAAGGCCTGTTTTTGACCGGAGGCGATACCGCCGAGGCTGTCTGGCGCTGCCTCGGGGCTGCCGCCATCCGCCTTGAAGGAGAGGTCTTGCCTGGCGTGATTCGAGGGCGCTGGATTGGAGGCGCCATGAACGGCGGGACAGTGATCACCAAGGCCGGGGCCTTCGGCGACCCGGAAACCCTGTTAAATCTCTATAGCCAATCCGTGAGAGGGGTGACGCAATGAGCACAGGCCACCGTCCGATTCTGGGCATAACCATGGGAGATCCCGGAGGGATCGGCCCTGAAATTTGCGCCAAAGCACTCAGGGACGATGCCATCTACGATATCTGCCGCCCCCTCGTTGTCGGTGATGCCGGCGTTATGGGTAATGCCGTGGACTTCTGCGGGCTGGGACTCGATGTCTACTCGGTGGTGAACCCCACTGACGGGGCTTACCGCAAGGGACGAATCGACGTCCTGGACTTGACCAACATGCCGATGGCCGAGCTACGGCATAAGACAGTGACCCCGCTCCAGGGCAAGGCATCCTTCGAGTACATCGCGCGGGCGATCGCCCTGGCCCTTGCCGGTGACATCGACGGCACGGTGACGGGACCGATCAACAAGGCCTCCATCAACGCAGCCGGGTTCCATTACGCCGGTCACACCGAGATCTACGCCCATCTCACCCGAACCCGGGACTACTCCATGATGTTGGTCGAAGGGGGGTTCCGGGTCACCCACGTGTCCACCCATGTCTCATTGAGGGAGGCCTGCGATCGGGTGAAGAAGGAGCGGGTAGAGACGGTTGTCGACCTCACCCATGACGCCTTGACCCGCCTGGGTATTCCCAGGCCGCGAATCGCCGTTGCCGGCCTCAATCCCCACTGCGGGGAAGGGGGGCTCTTTGGAACCGAGGACGACCGGGAGATCGCCCCGGCAGTGGCGGCGGCCCGAGAAAAGGGACGGCTGGTCCAGGGGCCTCTACCGGCCGACACCGTGTTCTCGAAAATGCGGGGAGGCATGTTCGACGCCGTGGTGGTCATGTATCATGACCAGGGCCATATCCCCACGAAGCTGGTGGGCTTCCAGTACGACGACAACACCGGCACATGGGGCCAGATGGCGGGCGTCAACGTCACCCTGGGACTCCCCATCATCCGCACTTCCGTGGATCACGGCACCGCCTTTGGAAAGGCCGGTGAGGGCCGTGCCAACCCCCAGTCCATGATCGAAGCGGTTAAGCTTGCCGCCCGAATGGCCCAGTGAAAAGCCGACGTGGCCCGCATTACAGGGGAGACACCATGCGCAGCCGGAACATCCTAAGCCGCCCGGAATGGAGCATCAACCGGGCCTACTACAAATCCATGGGTTACACGGATCTGGATCTCGACCGTCCCCTTATCGGCATCGCCAATGCATGGAGTACGACCGTGCCCGGCCACATCAACTTGAGACAAGTGGCCGAATCCGTGAAGGCCGGTATCTGGAGCACTGGCGGAACTCCTGTGGAATTCGGCGTGATCGGTGCCTGCGACGGCATCGCCGAAGGTCACGCGGGAATGAGATACATCCTCCCCACCAGGGATGTCATCGCCGACAGTATCGAACTCATGGTTCAGGCCCATCAGTATGATGGTGTGGTTTTGCTGGGTTCCTGCGATAAAATCGTACCGGGTATGCTTATGGCCGCCGCCCGGCTTGATCTTCCGGCCATCCTGGTCAATGGCGGACCGATGTTGGGGGGGCCAGAGATTGCCGGCCGGATCTCGGATTCCACTTCCATTATCGAAGCCGTGGGTCGCCTAAAAAAGGGGGAAATTACCGAGGCGGATCTGGCCGGCATGGAGGATGCCTGTGCACCCACCTGCGGTTCCTGCTCCTTTCTTGGAACCGCCAACACGATGGGATGCATTGCAGAGGCACTGGGCATGTCTCTTACCGGAAGTGCAGTGATTCCAGCCACCCACGCCCGTCGCATGCACGTGGCCCAGGCCAGCGGCCGGGCCATCACGAGACTGGTCAAGGACGGTGTCGGCGCCCGACAGATTCTTACCGGCGAGGCCATCGAAAACGCCGTTCGCCTCACTGCCGCCATCGGCGGGTCCACCAACGCGGCCCTTCATATCCCGGCTATTGCCTACGAAGCCCACGTTGCATTCGATATCGGGATGTTCGACAGGATCAGTCGGACAACGCCCCTGATCGCCAAGATGAACCCTGCCGCCGCCGTCAATGTGATCGATTTTTACGCTTCCGGCGGCGTGCCTGCGGTCATGGCGGAGCTGATGCCTCTGCTCAACACAGAGGCTCTGACGGTAACCGGAATGACCATGGGGGAAAATCTGGCCGGCTGCCGTTCCCCGAACGATGCGGTGATCCGAACCCTCGAAGCGCCCTTCAGTGCCACCGGGGGACTGGCGGTTCTCTACGGGAGCCTCGCCCCCCAGTCGGCCGTGACGAAACCGGCGGCCATTCGAAGCGACATGTTGATCTTTTCCGGACCGGCCAGGGTCTTCGACTCAGAGCAGCAGGCCAACACGGCCATCCTGCAAGGAGCGGTGATACCGGGGGACGTTGTGGTGATCCGCTATGAGGGGCCCAAAGGAGGGCCGGGAATGCCCGAGATGTTCAAGGCCATGAAGTTGATACACGGCTTGGGACTGTCCGATCGGGTCGCCCTCGTCACCGACGGCCGGTTTTCAGGAACCAACAATGGGTGCTGCGTCGGCCATATCTCTCCGGAGGCCATGGAGGGTGGCCCCATTGCCCTGGTGCAAGACGGCGACACCATCACCATCGACATCCCCGGCAAACGACTTGATTTGACGGTATCGGAAGCCGACCTCGATGCCCGCCGCTCCCGGTGGGAGCGGCCGGCGCCCCGGGTCTCGGAGGGCTACCTTTACCTCTACAGTCGACTGGCCGAGTCTGCCGACAAGGGAGCCATTATCCGAAACCGGGCCGGTTGACGTCCGCCCATTTTGACATGGGTTCAACCGATCCCCGCGCCCTCCTCTGCCCCTGATGGCCGCATAATCAAGAAAATCCCCTTTCATTAAAGGTTCCAGGCGTTACCTTCAACACAGCCGTCTTCGATGAGGGGCTCAACCTGCCCTCGATCCTTTTTGAAATGATTCCGTCAACGGAAGGGGTGACACCATGGGCCGACCCGTCGCCGTTGCCATCGCCGTTCTGTGGATGGTTATTTGTTTCTCCACCCGTGCCATCGAAGCAGGCGTCCCTCCGGCAGACGTGATTCTATACAACGGCCGGATTCACACAATGAACGATCGTCAGCGCCAGGCGGCCATGATTGCCGTGGTCGGGGATCGCATCGTCCATGTGGGAGGGGCGGGGGATGTGGACCGGTGGCGGGGGGACGCCACCCAACTGATCGATCTCGAGGGCCGAACCGTGATCCCGGGACTGATCGAAAGCCACGGGCATCTCCTCGCACTGGGGCGTTCTCGAATGATTTTGGATCTAAGCGGGGCCCATAACTTTGACGACCTCGTCCGGCGGGTGGCATCGGCGGTTGAGGCAACCCCTTCCGGGCAATGGATCCTTGGGGCGGGATGGCATCAGAGCAAATGGGATCCGCCGCCGGATCCGGCGGTCAACGGGTTCCCTGTCCATCGCGTCCTGAGCCAGGTCAGTCCGTCTCATCCGGTGTTTCTTACCCATGCAAGCGGTCACGCCGGACTGGCCAACGCCATGGCCATAGCCCTTGCGGGCATTACGCCCCATACCGTGGTCGACGGCGATGGAGAAATCATTCGGGAGCCAGACGGAACGCCCACGGGCGTCTTTACCGAGCGTGCACAGGAGCTGATCCGCCGGGCCATACCCGAGGCCACGCCGGAGCGGAATCGACAGGCCCTCTCCCTGGCCATTTCAGAGGCCCTCGAAAACGGGATCACGAGCTTCAGGGATGCCGGCTCCAGCAGGGAGGATATCGACCGATACCGATCCTTCTTGTCCGAAGGCCGCCTGGGGGTGAGGGTATGGGTGATGGTGGACGGGAGTGACAGCGATCTGGTGGAGGAATGGTTGGAACGGGGGCCCGAGATCGACTCGGGGAACCGATTCCTGACCATTCGGGCCTTCAAGCTGTTTGCCGATGGGGCCCTGGGTTCCCGGGGCGCATGGCTTCTGTCTCCTTACGCCGACCGGCCCGAGCACTCGGGCCACAGCCTGATCGCCATGGAAGACCTTTATCGACTCTCGGCGGCCGCATTGAGGAGGGGGTTTCAGCTCTGCGTCCATGCCATCGGAGACCGGGCCAACCGGGAGGTGTTGAACCAGTTCGAGCGCGCCTTCACATCTTATCCCGCCAATTCACAAGACCACCGTTTCCGGATCGAGCACGCCCAGCACATCGATCCCTCGGATATCCCGCGTTTTGCCAGGATGGGGGTGATCGCCTCGGTTCAAGGAATTCATTTCTCTTCGGATCGACCCTGGGCCATCGACCGCTTGGGCAGGGACCGAATCAGTGACGGGGCCTATCCATGGCAATCGCTATTGGCTTCGGGGGCTGTGGTGGTCAACGGTACGGATGCCCCGGTGGAGCCCATAAATCCCATCGCCTCCTTCTACGCGTCGGTTACCCGGAAAACCCTCGACGGTCGACCCCAGAACGGTTTCGAGCCTTACCAGCGGATGAGCCGTCATCAGGCTTTGAAGGCCTATACCCTGGATGCGGCCTTTGCCGGATTCGAGGACTCGGTCAAGGGATCCATCGAGGTCGGAAAGCTGGCGGATTTCACCGTGCTTTCCCGGGACATCATGACCATTGCCGAGGACAGGATTCTCGGCACACGGGTCGAGATGACCATTATCGGGGGGCGTGTGGCCTATTCCAGGGCGGAGCGACGAGGGGCTTCCGTCGCCCCCACGCCGTCGACATCGAGGGTTACGAGATATCCATGACCTTTACCTCCACCTCCCGAACCCGGCCGGCCCGTTCCACGGTAATCCGGACGGTCTGACCGATGCCTGCGGCCTCGATGATACGGGAAAAATCCACCAGATCGTTGACCGGCTCATCGTTGGCTCCAATGATGATGTCCCCCAGAACCCGTTCACGGTAATCGATGCCTTTGAGACCCGCCTGCTCCGCTTCGGACCCGGGAATCACCCGGTCGATAACGACACCCACGACACCCATGCTTGCCGCCGCCTCCGCATCGAGGACGGTGATTCCGATCCCGGGGCGGGGTACCTTCCCGCGGCTGATCAACTGGGGCACCACCATATTGACGGTGTCCACGGGGACGGCGAACCCGATGCCGGAGGAGCTCCCGGAGCCCGAAATGATTGCGGTGTTCACACCGATGAGTCGGCCGGCGGAATCCAGCAGCGGACCGCCCGAGTTGCCCGGGTTGATGGCGGCATCGGTTTGAATGACACCGACCACTTCCCGGCCGCCGGTGGTCGGCAGTCGGCGGTCCAGTGCGCTGACGACACCGGTGGTGAGGGTTCGCGACAAGCCAAAGGGGTTGCCGATGGCATAGACGGCCTGTCCCACCTGGAGGTCGCCGGCGGTTCCTATGGGGAGTGGGTGAAGGCCTGACGGCACGGAGCGAAGCCGGATAACCGCCAAATCATGATCCGGGGATGATCCCACCAGGGTGGCGTCGATGGCTTCGCCGGAATCCAACCGGACACGAATCCGCCGGGATCCTTCCAGGACATGGTGGTTGGTGACGACATGGCCGAGGGCATCCCACAAAAACCCGGAGCCCGCCCCTTGACGGAGCTGCTGTGTCCCGAAAAAACCGCCGACGGCGTTTTCGGTGAAGATGTAGACCACCGATGGGGATGCGGTGTTGAAAATAGCGATGGTGGACTGCTCGACGGCGGCCAGGTCCCCTCGGGGGGCCACCGTCCGGGGTGGTGCATCAACCGGGCCTACAGGTCCCGAAAACCGATAAATGGCGACGGCTGCGAGAATGGCCAGAAGAAGCCCTGGCAAGAGAAACCGCTTGGCGTTCATCCCTGGAGAACTCCTTTCGCCGTGGTCGTCGATAGGGGTCTGGAGGGGAAACGGTGACCGATTCACGGACAATTCGGTTGAGGCGTCCGACCCGATCGCTTCCCGCTGCATGCTCCTAAGGCCGGAGGATGATTTTCCCCAGCTGTTTGCCTTCCATCATGCGACGGTAGGCGGCGCGGATATCCTCCAACGCGAATACGCGGTCCACCAGAGGCGTCAATCGATGGTCTTCGAACAGGTTGACCATCCCCGCAAAATCTTCCGGGCTGCCCATTGTCGATCCCCTGAAGGTCAGTTGTTTGAAGAAAAAACGGTAGATATCGATATCTTCGATAGGACCGGCCGTCGCCCCGTAGGACACCACCCGGCCCCCGGGTTTTAGAAGGTTCAGCATGGGGCCGAACGCCTTTCCGCCCGCTCCGTCGACGATGAGATCGATGCCGCCGGTTTTGTCTGCAATCGTATCCATCCATCCCGGCGATCGGTAGTTGACCCCTAAGTCCACACCGATCTCCCGTGCGGTTTCCAGCTTTTCTTCGCTGCTGGACGTGGTGGCCACCCGTGCCCCCAGTGCAACGGCCATCTGGGTGGTGAGGGCCCCAACGCCCCCTCCGAAACCGGTCACCAGGATGGTATCCTCTGCCGTTGCCTCTCCTTGGGTGACGAGGGCTCGAAACCCGGTCAATCCGGCAAGGGGAAGGGCGGCGGCCAGTTCATCGGAAAGGTATCCGGGTTTTTCGACGAGGTTTCTCACCGGGACGCATACCTGCTGGGCGAAGGTGCCGTTTGCGGGCATCCCCAGGATATGGTAGCCGGTCCCTTGGACCTTCTCATTATCGCCCCAGTCCATGCTTGGGTTGATGATGACGGTTTTACCGACCCATTTCTCGTCGGCCTCGTCACCGACAGCCATCACGATGCCGCAACCGTCCGATCCCGGCACGACAGGCAATCGGATGCCTGGATACATACCGTGAAGAATCCATACGTCCCGGTGGTTCATGGCCGCGGCCTCCAGCTGAACTGCGGCTTCGCCCGGGTTGGGGCGGGGATCGTCGATATCTTCAACAACGAGATTGTCAAGGTCTTTCTTCCCGTGCAAAACTGCTGCCTGCATGGCCGCCTCCTTGTTGGATGATGGGTATGGCGATGTCTCCGGTTGGGGCGATCGGTATCCGACGCCTTTTCCGGTTGATTCGCTGCTTTTCGAAATCATAGTGGGTTACGGGTGACGGGGCAAGCAGATTGGGGGATTTTTTCCAGAGACTTCGGTGGCGAACGGCACCACCGCCGGCGAGGCGGCGGCATGGAGGGATTTCTGGCATTCGGGGTCCGATACCAAGCAGCAGAAGGACTATCGACTTGGTGGGACCGACGCCTCATAAACCGGATTGTCATATCTCCCGGCGTTGTGCTATGAAATCAGCTGCCCCCGAAGTACCGACACCCCAAACACCGGCCGATTGACCATGAATGCACCGATCCTGCGTTACCCCGTATCCCTGCCTGACGGAACCGAGCTGATGCCCGCCGGCGCGCTCTTGACCGAGGCAACCCTTGAGGAGGCGATTCATCGCCGGGAGAAGATTGCGTACCCCGAATCGCGGCTGTTCGACCACGGATCGATCCGCCGGGATCTGCTTCGGTTCTGCAATGTCGCGCCCTACGACCGGATTTTCTCCGACGAGAAACGGGTGGCAGGTCTTTTGGACCTGATGGGACAGATCGAGCTCATCGCTCCTCTTCTTGGTTTTCTGGATCGGTTCAAGAGAGAGGATCCTTACACCTACCGGCATATCCTCGTTGTGTTTGCCCTCTCACTTCTTTTGGCTCAGGATCTCATTGCCGATCCGCCCCTGCCGCCCCATCAGGCGGTGGCTGCAACCACCCACGATTTCGGGAAACTCTGTGTGCCAACGGCTATCCTCAAAAAAAAGACCCCCCTTACCCGCCGAGAGCGTGATCACCTAAGGCACCACGCCCTGGGAGGCTACGTGCTACTTAGCATTTTCTTCAACGATCCGGACCATCCCGCCGCCATTACCGCAAGAGACCACCATGAGCGACGGGACGGCTCCGGCTATCCGTCGGGACTGCCCCTGAGTGATCCTTTTGTCGAGATCGTAGCGGTGTCCGATGTCTTCGACGCGCTGATTGCCAGTCGCCCCTATCGGCCGACCTCCTATGATTTGCGGACCGCCCTCGAGGAAATCACCCAAATGGCGCAACGAGGGCGTTTCCGGTGGGACGTGGTTCAGGCGCTTGTCAGCTTCAATCGCAGCGGCCGCCCCCGTTTCGATTCCTGCACGGTCTCCGATGAGCGGCGCGGGATCCCCCCTCAAGACAACCTATACGACTGCATCCAGATCGAGGACGATCCCGCTTGAGGCATCGCCCTTGATCGGACCGCCGGCTTTCGAACAACTGCAGACCGTTGGCGGCCGGCAGCGTTCTTCGTCTTCCGTCGTCCTGTGACTTGATTGTCAAAAAACCGGTCATACCATCTCCGGATCCGATGTATTCAACAAGGAGACCCTCATGACTTCATTACGATATATGGCTGTCGGCGCTTTATTCTGTATACTATCTTTGTCGGCGGGAGCCACGGTTTCCTCCTTCGCGGCGGAGCGTTACCAGGTCGATCCATCCCATGCCTACGCCATGTTCCGAGTCAAACACTTGGGAATCGGCTATTCCTACGGCCGCTTCGAGGAGCCTACCGGCAACTTTACCATCGATGAGGCCGTGCCGGAAAACAGCGCCATCGAAATGCGGTTGGATGCCAGCAAAGTGGATACCGACGTGGAAAAAAGGGACAAGCATCTGCGGAGCCCTGATTTTTTCGACGTGGAAAAGCACCCCCAAATCACCTTCAAGAGCACGTCATTCAAGAAGGTGGATGACACCCGTTTCGAGGTGTCCGGAGACCTCACGCTTCTTGGGACGACACGACCGATAACGGTAACCGCCGTGGATACAGGGTCTGGAAAGGATCCGTGGGGCAATTACCGACGGGGATTTGAAACCGTTTTCACCATCAAGCGAAGCGATTTCGGAATGACGTTCATGTCCGATGGGGTCAGCGACGAGGTGGAGATCACCATCAGCGTGGAAGGTATCCGTCAGTAGGCAGACCCATGTGCAGACAACAACTATCTGCAAAAGGAGCGATGGGCGGATGGCGTCTCGGAGGGGCCTCGTTGTGGCTTCTCGCCGTGCTGATGCTGCTCATCCCGGCATCGGTTTGCGCCGACGGACCATATGAGCAACTCATCGTCTTCGTTCACTCGGGAGCGTCCGATGTAGACAGAACCTTCCGCGAAACCCAGCTGCCCGACATCCGGAAAGCGGCCGACGAGATGGGCGTCTCGTTTCATTTGGTCGAAGTGGCTGGCGGCGTCCCGGAAACGGTGACCATTACCCCGCTCATGGTCTACCAGAACTACCGGGGACGATCGATTTACCAGGGGCGAACCACCACCCCGTCTCGACTCCGCCATTTCATCCGCACTTCCCGTTTCATACCCCAAGGGGAGGATCCCAACCGCCGGGAGACCATTCCGGTATGGGACGCCGGGCGCTCCAAGATCTGGGCGCCTGTAAAAATTTCGTCGGTAACCGGCACCCCTCCCGCCTCATACGATGACGGGGCCTTCAAATCGGAAGCATTTGAGAGCATCATGAAGGGTTTGGATCGGTTTGCGCTTCGATCCAAGGTGTCATTGGGTCGGGGAGATCGTGGATTCTACATGGATTTCTACCCCTGGCGGTCACCGGACGGCACCTTGTTTCTCTCCCTCGCCCTGTATTCTCAGTTTCACTGCAAGGAGCCGGTGTACGTGAAAAAAAAAGATCCCCTGGTCGGACCATGGGAAGAACGGGACAAGCTGTTCCGGGAGGCCGGACGGCTCATGGAGGAAGCCGTCGCTAAACAAATCCGGCTCCCTCAGTCCGGCGATGCCTTTGACCCCGTCGACCGAGGGGTTCCTGTAAAGGACTGGAATGCCATCGGATTCCCTCTGCCCCCAAAACCCCCCGGCACTGTCGGGCATTCGGCCCCGGCCCTCCCTCTTGGAAACCACTGGACGGTGGGGCCCCCCGGTCCGGGGGAGCCGCCGATCATCCAGTTTCGGTTCCCTGCGCCATTGGACAACTATGCGGGGGAGGTGACCGCCGCCTCGGGTGCCTTGACGCTTTCCGACGGGTTGAACCTGGACGGCGCCTCCGGTTATATAGAGGTGGATACACGGTCCACCATCACCATGGGGGAGCCTACCCTGGATGAAGCCATTCGCGGCAGTCTACTCCTATACACCAAGCAATATCCGACTTCACGATATGACATTTCCCGTGTGACCAGCGGGGACAAGATTGCCTACGGGCAACTGTCGCCCGGCGTGGTTTCCGGAACCTTTACCCTGAAGGGCAAGAGGGTTCCGCTTGAGTGCCCTGCCGAATTCGAACCGATCATCGGCGAGGAGGGAAAACCCCGCCTGATCGTTCGAACCTCGTTTTCGATAGATCTGAGGGAATTCGACATCGAGGGCGCCGAGGGTCCCGCACCGGCCCGACATACCCTTTTATTGGATGTGAACCTTTTCCTGCATCCACGAATCCAATAGGCAGAAAGCGCCGCATCGTCAGGGGGGTGGCTGGTAAGCGGACCGATAGGGTGATCGAGGCGGTCCTCTAAACCGTTGGGCGGCAATGGCGTTTCCTTCGGCAGGGATCGGTTGGGCGGTCTTCACCGTCTGCGATCCGCCTCGATGGGCGGCCAAATTGCCGGTTTGCAGGTAGCCCAGAAAGGACATGTGGGAACCTGCCCCCCACCGGTGACATTACCCGGCTCACCGTGCGGCGTGTTGCCTTCTGACACCCGTCAATGGTAACCGCCGTTTATAGAGAAAACCCGATGACAGCCTTGATCAGACGAAACGACAGCCTGAAAGCCATCCTACTGACTTGCCTCCTGGTCGGTTTGTCACTAGGGTTTCATTCATGCCGGTGGCCGGTTCGTTCATCGCACCCGCCGGCACCCGCTGTTGTATCGGACACCCGCTTCAACGCCCTCTTTTCAAGCCAGGGGCCCGGGTGGACGGGTGGGGATGCCGCCCAGTCGGTTTCACTCCCTGATGGGAGCACCCTGTGGCTGTTCGGCGACAGCTTTCTGGGACGGGTCCGACCGAACGGCTCCAGATCGCCATTGTCGCCGATGGTGAGAAACTGTTTGGTGCTGCAGAAGGGAGACCACCTTACGACCCTGCACGGGGGCCAGGTCGACGCTCCTTCCGCATTCTTTTCGGCCGAGTCACCCTCCCAGTGGTACTGGCCGGGTGACGGTGTGATTGAAAACCATCGGGTCCGGGTCTTCCTTCATCGGTTTTCCCAACAGTCACCCGGTATGTGGGGATGGAAATGGGAGGGGACGGGGATCGCCTCTTTGGCCTACCCGTCGCTTGACTTGGAGGCTATCGACCCCCTGGAATGGGACAACGGAGTCCTGTATGGCGTGGCCCTTCTGGAGACGCGCCATTACACCTATGTGTACGGCACGAAAGACAATGGGGAAGAACCGGTCGCCCACGTCGCCCGAGCCCCCAGGGGAGATCTCGGGGGCTCGTGGTCGTTCTGGGATGGCAGCGGTTGGTCTTCCCACCCTGCATCGTCCCGTGGCATAGTGAACGGGGTGTCCGTTCAATATGGCGTTGCGGCGTGGAGGAACGGCGGTTTTGCCCTTATCACCATGGACCGACGCCAACCGTTTTCACCCGACCTGGTGCTCTATTTGTCTCCCGAGCCTCAAGGGGCCTGGAGCGGCCCTTTTCCACTCTATCGAGCGCCCGAGGCCGAGGGAGATGTGGCGGCTTACAATCCGTCGGTCCATCCTCAGTTTACGGTGGCGGGCCGCCTCCTGGTATCCTATAACCTCAATCATGTGAGCAATCCGGACGCCCTGTATCTGGATGCAACCATCTATCGCCCCCGATTCCTAAGGGTTGAGGTCCCTCAGTGACTTCCGCAGCGTCGGCGTATCCTTGACGATCACATAACCTGGCGATCCCTCCCGCAGCCATTGGAGAGCAAAAATGCGGTCGGGTGCGGTGTGCGTTCTCTCGGATTCATGGGTGGTCCGGTTGAGGGTCTGGGAGTCGCTTCAAGATCGGTCACTGGCGTCCTTTCGGTCGCTGACGGCGCTGTCGGAAGCGGGCATCCGGTGCCGGCGGACAAAATCCGTCATGTAGTGGGGCATCCGGTCGTGGAGGAGGTAGTCCTTGAAGTCCGCTTCCGCCCTGGAACGGGAGATATTCCAGACTTCAGCGGCCCGAATGAAGAGGTCATACTCGCTGATGCCGCCGGTCTTGGCCAAATGGGAGAGATATTCGCCGTCGCTGAGGGGGGTGCGGTTGGCCCAGAGGCCATCGATCTTTTTCATGGACGCATAAAACACCCATGCCGCCAGAAAAAACATGACGATACGCAATGTTTCGTAGAATGAATCACCCATGGGTACCTTCCCTATCGCTGAGGGTCGTCTGTCCGGCGATGCCATTGACTGTGACAACGTGTCCAGGAGGACAAGTCCGGTGGGACGGCCTTGCCCTCTCCACTCCTACTATAAGAACGATCATTGGAGAGGGAAACGGCGGAAATGGGTTCGACCTGGATTCGGCTGATCGGCAGAGGCGCGCCCGCACCGAAACGGCTCCGCCGGCCTCCCCGGAGCCGCTGCGCTTCCGCAGAGGCCCTAAAGCGCATCCGTCTGTTTTTCCCTCCGATCCGGATGCTCCCCTCCTGTCGGCTGCGGGTCAGCTGTGATGCGTCCGGACTTTTCGCTCCTTCGTCGATTGACGGTGGTTGTCCTCCGCGGTCAGTTCCATAGGGAATACCTCGGAACCTTCCCCGGAGCGGCCAATCCTTCCTGACCGCGGCCTGCGGTTCCGGCAGATGCCACATTTGGAACCGATTGGTGATGATGGTGCTCGTCCGAATCGGGGCGGTTGCCGATAAGAGGTAAAAGGGTGGCTGAAGGCGGGTGCCAATGGGGTCCCCGACCGGTGCACAACCAATCTGTGGCCACTGCCGCCCGTCATATTCAGCCGAAGGGTGCATCTAACCGTAGATTCGTTTGACTCCATTAAAAAATCGAATTAAGGGTGGCGTTGGTAACCTATTCCGCTGAATCTAATTGTTTTTAAACTGTTTTTCAGGAGGTTTCGATCGTGCGTCATTACCGATGGTGCGGGGTTGTTTTGGTTGTCTGGTGCGTTGCATCCAGCGCCGGGGCTGCGGGATTCTCAGTGTTTACCCAGGGAGCGAAGGCCTTGGGCCAGGCCAACGCGGTCATTGCCCATTCCGATTCACCGTCCACCCTTTTTTACAACCCTGCCATCATGAACGATCTTCCGGGCACCCAGTTCGAAATCGGTACGACCCTGATCTACGACGATCGCGATTTCAATAGCGATCGGTCCGGAAGAAATACCGCCGGTAAAAGCAATGCCAATTTCCCCAGCACCCTCTATGCCACCCATGCCGTCAACGACTGGCTAAGTGCGGGCATCGGCGTATTCAATCCCTTCGGCCTCAGCACCGAATGGCCCGACGACTGGGAGGGGCGTTTCATCGCCACCAAAAGCGAGCTGACCACCTATGTCATCAACCCGGCGGTATCGGTCCGGGTTGCTCCCTGGCTCTCTCTCGCTGCCGGCGTCGATTTCATGATCCTGGACGGCACGCTGAAACGAAGGCTCAACCTGAACCAGGTATTTCCATTCGGGGAGGGTAAGCAGGAGTTCTCTGGGGACGATACCGCCTGGGGGTTCAATCTGGGGCTGTTTGCCAAGCTGACGGACCGATTGCACCTGGGGATGTCCTACCGGAGCAAATACGATGCGACCCTGGATGGGGACGTGAAAAACAAGCTGCCCGCATCCGCCGATCCGATCGCCGGACTGTTTCCAAAAACCAACGGCAGCGTGGATCTCGACCTCCCCGATCAGTTCCTGGCGGGGCTGGCCTACCACTTTTCAGACCGGTTCGTGATGGAGGCTGGAATCCGCTATGAGGGGTGGTCCCGGTACGAGCAATTAAAACTGGAACTGGACGATCCCATCGCCGGCCAGGACAGCCAGATATCACGAAAGGACTACAGGGATACCTACGGCGTCATGGTTGGCGGAAAGTACCAGGTCAGCGATTCCTGGGCGTTGATGGCCGGCTATCTATACGAGAAGGGCGCCATCCCGGGCAAGACCTTTGAGCCCTCCAATCCGGACTCGGATTCCCATGTGTTCAGTCTCGGGACCTCCTACCGATTCAAGAGGTTTGAAGCCTCCTTTGCCTACGCCTTCCAAAAAGAGGTCGAAAAGGAAAAGGATAACGACATCGGCGCCGATACGGGGTTCCCGGCCAACGGCGACTACGATAGCAACCTTCATCTGGTGGCCATGAGCCTGGGATACAAATTCTAGCCCCGGTCCCTCGTCGGAGACGCCGGGGTCGATTCTTCTTCGACGGCGCCTCTCCGGCGGGCCGGTTGCCGTCTTGACTGGCGCTCCCGGTTGTGGCTTTATGGCATTATCTCGGTTTCGAACGATTCCCGGCAGGTCCTC
>JASFIA010000002.1:0-20071 GCA_050122915.1 Desulfobacterales bacterium
GGCCGTGCTGGTGGTCGCCTGTTTGGTCGGCGGTGGGGACGTTGCGGTGGGGGTCTGCATGGGATCGAAGCCGGTTTCCCCCTTGGCCCATGAATAGCAGGCGAATTTGTCCTTTTCGACCTGTTCGTTGCTCTGGCCGTTTGCCGGGTAAACCATGAGATCCTGGGCCGGGGCGGGCGCGACCCACAGGATGGCCAAAACAACCGTTGCTGCGACCACTGTGATGCGTTTCATCGATACCTCCTATTCCATGGGTTGAACGATGGCACGAGTAAGGTAAAAAAAAGGGAACCGCAAATCAAGTTAATCCGGATACCCATTCCAACGAGACCCTACCCGGACCCGATATCAGGTGTCGGGAGGGAGGTCCGGGCGCATCATGTGCGGGCCTATGATTTATTCCCCGTATCCTCCCTGAAGTAAAGCCAGATCAAAAGACCAATAAATATAAAAACCCAGATATTGCCCATCGTGTCGAAGAAACCTGGATCAGCCATATTCACAGCATCGTCTCCTTTTTTAGGGCCTTCAACAAACAAACTGAAATGAGCAGCACGATGTAGACGAAGGGCAGGGCGCCCAGCGCAATGATGCTTTTCACGGCGTCGATGCTGTTGGAAAAAATCATGACCAGTCCCAGGGCACCCAAGATGACCCCCCACATCAGCTTGGTCTTGACGGTCGGATCGGCATCCCCCTTGCTGGAAAACATGGACAGCACGAAGGCGGCGCTCACCACACTGGTGACCACGAACAGAAACGCGGCGAGCACGGTGGCGGCGATGGTCAGCTTGGCAAAGGGGAGGTGGTCAAGGACGAAAAAGGTGGTGGTGTCGATATTGGTTCTCACCACTTCCAGAATATCGACATCGATGACCATGGCGCCGTAGAAACCAATGCTGCCGAAGACCCCGAACCACACGATCGAAAACATCGTCGGCACCAGAACCACCCCCAGGATGTATTCCTTGATGGTTCTGCCCTTCGAAATCCGTGCGATGAAGACCCCCACGAAGGGGGACCAGGCCAACCACCAGACCATGTAGGTGAGGGTCCAGGACTGGAACCAGTTGCCGATAGTCTCGTCGAAGAAGGTGAAGGTCTTAAACCCGTGGGGAAGGACCCGGGACAAATAGTCACCAAGGCCGCCTACGATGGCGCTCATAATGTAATGGGTGGGGCCCGTGATAATGACGAAGAGCATGAGCCCCCCGGCAATGGCCATGGCGGTGTTGGAGAGAAGGGCCATTCCCTTGCCCAGATCCACCGTCAGAGGCAATAGAAAAGACACTACAAGGAGGACGAAGATGGTCACGCTCAGGATGACACCGGGGTTTTCCAGGTTGAAGAGGGCCGCCACACCGGCTTGGACCTGGAACACCCCCATGGCGATGGAACCCCCTACGCCAATGGCGATAGCCGTTATGGCCATGAGATCGCTGAACCCGCCCACCCACCGGGGCCATCCCCGGTCCCCGAATACGCAGCGAATGGGGGCGCTGATGAGGGTGGGCTGGTCTTTCCGGAAGCTGAAATAAGCGATGATGAGGCCGGTGATGGCGTAGATGGCCCAGGCGTGGAGCCCCCAGTGAAAATTGGTGGCAAAGAGGGCGTGTTGAGCGGATTCCGGATTGCTCAGGTGGGGCCGCAGCATCATGAAGTGAAACAGGGGTTCGGCGCTGCCGAAGTAGAGAAGCCCCACCCCCATGCCGGCGGCAAAAAGCATGGTGATCCAGCTGATGGTGGAAAACTCGGGCTCGTCGTCGTCCTTCCCCAATTTGATTTTTCCGTAACGGGAAAAGGCAAGTCCAAGGCAGAGAAAAACGAAAAATGTGGCCGACAGCATGATGAACCAGCCACGGCTGGTGAACATGAAGCCCACGATGGTCGAAGCAAAGGCGGCAAGCCCCGCCGTATCGACGATCCCCCACCCGGCAACCCCTCCGGTCAGGATCAGGGACAGAATCAGAACTGGGTTTTTGGCCATGACGGTGCCTTTCGTTGTTGGGCGAAGCATCAGCCATTGGATCAGGAGCATGCCCCGCCTCAGGGCTTGGTGTGCCGGGACACGCGCATCCCCACCAGCCAGGCGACCAGGACCACCATCTACAGCTGCCCGTCAATAACTTTTCAATCATCAGATGCAGATAAGACCGGGTGCCGGCAAGAAGCAGGTAGCCCGCCAGGGAGGCGCAAATGACCGCTTTGGTGACTTCCGCCAGCTTCCAGAGGAACCGACTAATGTCGTGGGTGCCCAGTATGGGGAACATGGGGCCGAACCCTTTTCCAAGAACAGTCACCTCTGGGGGAATATCAACGAAAGGCGCCCATGAGTCGATCAACTCCGGCAGGATCGATAACCCGCCGGCGACAAGAAACCCCTTCCGCTTGACCACGAAAAAGAGGGCTCCGACAAAAATGAAGGAGAAAAAAGCTCTACCAGGTCTTCGCCGGCCGCAAAGGGCCTGATCAGCGGTAACACCACCAGAAGCCCAAGGATCAACCCCAATATAGAACCATAAATCGAAAGGATGTCCGATCTGGGGCTGGGGATGCCATGGCAGATCTTCGTGCTATCGACGGTCGGGTTACTGGACCGCCGGAACGGTTCTCGCCAGTTGATAGTTTCTGACTGCCCAGAATGCCGTCACCGCAACTGCCGCCACGAGTGCGGCACGGTTGTAGAACTTTATCTTCACCGCGTCTTCCTTTTCCCTTGAAGGCTTGCTTGCCATGCTGCCGGAGATCGGGGTCCTCTGAGACCTACAGGAGAGGTCCTTCTGATGTCAAGACGGGAGAAACCGTTGCCACCGCTCCCGCGCGCCTCGCGGGCGGCGCTCAACCGCGTTTGATATGGGCTGCCTGATCCCAAAGCCGTCTGGCCAGACGCACGGTCGCCTGGTCCACCATCCGGCCGTCGACGGCCACGGCCCCAAGACCGTTTTTCCTGGCCGTCTCATCGGCCTCCAGGATGCGCCTTGCCCGCTCGACGTCCTCGTCCGTGGGGGAAAATACCCGGTTGATGGTGTCGATTTGGTCCGGATGGATGGCCCACTTGCCGTCGCAACCGAGGGCGCATGTGGTTTGCGCCGACGTTTCAAGCCCCTTTACATCTTTGAAGTGACCGTAGGGGGCGTCGACGGCCAGGATCCCGGCGGACTTGGCCGCCATGACCATCCGGCTGACGGGGAAATGCCAGCGGTGGCCCGGGGTGATGGTCTCCTCCTTTTCTCCGTGGCCGGAGATGGATGCGAGCCGCGCCCCCACCGATGCCGAGTAGTCGGCGATACCGAAAACCAGGGAAACGAGTCGGTTGCCCGCCCGGGCGATCTCCGACACCCGCTCCAGTCCTTCCGCGGATTCGATGGAGGCCTCGATCCCGATGGGCCGGGAGAGACCTTCGCTCATCTCGATGCCCGCCAGCAGCCGTTCGACAAAATGGATGTCTCCCGGGTGGTTGACCTTGGGAACCACCACCGTGTCGATCCGGTCGCCGGCGGATTCGACCACCTCCAAAAGGTCCCGGTAGCCGAATGGGCTGTCGATGGCGTTGATCCGAAACGCCACCGCCCGGCCGCGGGGCTTGGTTGACAGCAGGGTGCGGACAACCTGCTTGCGGGCCTCTTTTTTGGCCTCCAAAGGGACGCTGTCCTCCAGATCCAGCATGACCACATCGGCCTTGCTCTCCATAGCCTTGTCGTGCATTTTCTTGATGTGTCCGGGAACGGAAAGGATGCTCCGTCGTGGTTTCATGTCGACACTCCTCCTTCGGTGGGCGTTGGGGGGTCATCGGTGTCCGCCGGGAACCGTTGCCCGTCGAATGGAATGTCGGCGGTGGCTGCGCCGATTCACGGCCGGCGGTTCAGCTGCCGCCAAACCCCGATTCCCAGGGTCAGCACGGTCAGGGGAACCACAAAAACGATCATTACGTGATTGAATAGCAGAAGAGCACCGTGGTCGCCGGCATTTAAGAACAGATAAGCTATGTAGGCCCCGTAATAGGCCAGAAACAGAACGCCTTCGAAGCGGCTGATGAGATGACCGGTGAAAAAAATCGGCAGACTGGCCACGGCCACGGCGATCATCACGGGAATATCGAAAAAAATGGCGGCCGCCGGGACCCTGACACCCTCGGGAGCAGCCACTGAGGCGGCGCCGAGCACCAAAAGGATGTTGAAGATATTACTGCCTACGGCGTTGCCGACAGCGATGTCCCGCTCTCCCCGAAGGGCGGCCGTCAAGGAGGTGGCGATTTCCGGCAGGGAGGTGCCGACGGCCACAAGGGAGAGGCTGATGATCAACTCGCTAACGCCCATACTTCGGGCGAGGGAGACCGCAGCCTCCACCAGCCAGTTGGCCCCCACCACCAGCATGGCAAGCCCGGCCAGAACCAAGCCGATGTCGATCCAGATCCGGGAGCGTCCCCTGGTGCCTGAGCCTGAAGCCGATGCGCCGGCCGCCATCTTTCGGCTTTGAATATAGATGAACGACAGGTACCCTGTAATGCCCATCAGCAGGATCAGTCCGTCCCCGGCGCCAATCCGGCCGTCGACGCCCAATAGCAGCATCAACAGGGATGCGATGATCATGATCGGGACGTCCAGCCAGATCAACCGCATGGTCACCGTCATCGGGGCGGCGGCGGCCGACAACCCGATGATGAGAAGAATGTTGGCGATGTTGCTGCCGACGACGTTGCCGACAGCGATGTCGGCACCGGGGCCTCCGGAAATAGCCGATTGGACGCTGATGGCCAGCTCCGGGGCGCTGGTGCCGAAAGAGACCACGGTGAGTCCGACGACGAGGGAGGACACGCCGGCCGCCCGGGCCAGTCGGGAGGCGCCCCGGACAAGGGCTTCGGCGCCGCCGATCAGCAGTGCCAAGCCAGCGATGAAGGTGATGATAGCCATCAGTACCTATGGCCGATTTGACGCCGATGTTTCGGCCCGATCCTTCGATAGTCAACGGCCATGATTCGGCGGCCGCTTCCGGCGTCGGGACGGTATATTGACCTACATTAGTTTCCCATAGACAGGCAATGGCTTTTTCTCTGGTGGCCCCTTGCGGCCCATTCGCTTCTCCGGCACGGAAAAGGGGCGCTCCACGGGATCAGACGTCGGGGGCTTTCCGTGCTGTGTTTTTGATGCTGCACGTTTCAATGGTCCGCGGTCAAGAGGGGGCGAATTCGATTCCCGCGGGAGTGAGCATCCCTATGACTGTGCAGTCGTTGCCGGCCGCCAAGGGGTTAACCCATTTTCCCATGGCCAGATCAGCCCGTGGTCACCGGTCGATGCGACCGGAGGAAAGCCGGCTCCTGAGTGGACGCACCTCAGCCACAAGGGATACGGTTTCTTCTTGCCCAACCGTTCGCATCTGTTTACCCTAACGGTACACCGTTATCGCCTTGCTCTTCGGAATCGCGTCCAATCGCCCTCGTATGGCCCCGATAGGGCAGAAAGGGAAACACCCATGGGTTTGATTGTTCTTGACCGCCGTTTCAGGCCAACGCGTCGGCGGAAGACGCGGTCGGTTCTATGGAGTCTCGTTTCGACCCTTCTTTTGTTCCAGAGCTGCGGGATGCCGATCGTCAAACCCGACGCTCGGGACCCTGATGTCCTGCACCGGCTGCCCCTGCCGGGGGCCTTTTTGACAGTGGATGAAGCGGCCGAATACCGTCTCGACCCCGGATTCCAATGGATGGCCATATCGGCCGAGACCCCCGCCCTGACCTTTGCCGGGTTGAGGGAGAAAGGGGGGGGCGTTCAATACGTCCTGGTGGTCGAGAGCAATCCGGCCGATGATCGGCTCTTGGTGCTGCCCCTACCCGATGGGGTGACGCCGCTGTCCGTGACCAGTGACCCCGTCCTCAGGACCCGCTGGGCCGAACGCCATCGACAGGCAGTCGCCGGGGTCCTCGAGGAGGGCAGTCTCCTCGACCTCTCTCTTCGGGGAGTGGTCGAGGGCAGGCGGTTGGCGCCTCCGATTCCCACTCCCGGCCGGGTGTTTGCCGTTGCGGCCAACTTCCCCAGTCATCTCAGTGAAGATCTTGCCATTTCAGGCCCCGATGCCGTTACAGCGCTGTCTCGAGCCAGACCCCGCGTCTTCCAGAAATACCCGCCATTGACGCCGATTAAGGGAGGCATGCCATCCGCAGAATTTATCACCGGGGTCATCGGGCCCTTCGACGAGATGGGCTATCCCGCCAGGATAAAAGTCCCCATCGCCGGCGATGACGGCTCGCCGATAGACGTCGAAACCGTTGTGGACTATGAAGCGGAGATCGGGGTGGTGCTCGGATATCGGCTGGACTGGAGCGGCATTCGTGGGAAGAGCGACGAGGATCTTATGGAGGCCATCGCCGGCGTCGTTCTGGTAAGCGATGCCAAGGCCCGAAATCCCCAAGTGGTGGGCAAAATACAGCAGATCGATCGCCCCCTTCCCGAAGTCACAGACCCCTATCTCACCGGCAACGAGGCACTCGATCGGGCCCTGGGGCCGTGGGATGCCGATACCTGCCGTTGGTGGGGCTATGCAGCGAGTTGGGGTAATTTTGCCGCTATCGGTCCTTATTTCGTTTCCGGCCCGGTGGGGGCTCCCTTGCTTCCCCGAATGCTCGTCAGTGCCCGCAGCTACGGTCCGGCCGCGGTTCGGGACGCTGGCATACCCGAGGATCGCGATCCGGGGGTTTTTTATTTGCGGCAGGCAACCGTGGTGACGAACGAGCGCGGGTATCCGGATGCCATGATCTGGGGAGTGCCGGACATCATTCGGTCCATCCTCGCGCCGGACAGCGCCCTTCGAGACGGTGACCGGGAAATGGTTCTGGAACCCGGGGACGTCATTGCCCTTGGAACACCGGGGGGGACGGTGATCACCAGCAGACCCTCGGCGCTTCTTGAAACGGCCGAAGATGTTCTTTTCTGGTGGGATCCCATCGACTGGCACGATGCGTTTTTCAACCGCAACAAAGCCCTTTATCTCCGACCGGGGGATGAGGTGTTCTTCTGGTCGGAGGGACTCGGCTGCCAGCGGTTGGTCATTCGGCGGATGCCCGCCCTTGATTGAAGGAGGCGACAATGGCCACTGGGAAGCGCTGTATGAGCGCCGGAGGCGGTAAATTGATGATTGTGTTGTGTCTTTGCATCGGGTTTTCCGTGATCACCTGTGCAACGGCCCCGCCGCCCGGCGTCCCGGGGGATATCCTCTCGAGGGCAGGCGAGTGGGTCGACCGGGTCCAGGCGCCGGAAGCGCTTCGCTCGGCGGTGCTGGAAGGCCGCGTCGAGATGCTGCCGGCGGGATCCCGCCCTCCCATACCGGTTAGGATATACGGCGATGCCGGCTTGCTGCCGCCGGTGGTGATGACCCACGGTCTTCAAAGCCATTCGGGCTGGTTCGCCCAGTCCGCCGTTCACATTGCGGGCCTGGGGCATCCGGTCTATGCCTTCGACCGGCGGGGATCCGGGTTGAGCGAATCTCCCCGGGGGGACATGAAAGACTACCGTGAAATGGTCGAGGACATCGCCGTTGTCGCCGATTTGGCTGCGAGCCGGCACGGCCATCCCCAATTCTATCTTCTCGGGCATTGCTTCGGCGCCATTCCGGCGACGGCATTTGCCTGCGCCTTTCCCCAACGCCTCAAGGGACTGATCCTCTCGACGCCGGCCATCTACACCCGGACCGGCATCCCCGTTTTCCAGACACTGAAGATTTTTTTCACCCCGTCGGGAAGGCGGAACTTCAGGATTGCTTCCCCCCTGGACCCCTCCTGGTTTTCGGAGCTGGACGCCTTCGAATCCTTTATTCGAAGCGACGATCTGGCTTTGACGGACGCCACGGGGGATTTCTACTACGCGGTGCATAGTGCCCGCCGCTACATATACAAAAGCACGGAGCGTATCGAGATGCCCGTCTTCATGGCCATCGCCGGGGAGGACCCGATTTGCGACAACCACCGCAACATCGGATTTTTCGAAACCTTGCCCGCCGACGACAAGCTGTTGGTCACCTATGAAGATGCCCGTCACGTGTTGGAATTCAGCCCCGAGCGAGAGCGCTTTTTCGATGATCTCGCCTGGTGGCTGACGAGGGAGGAGAAGGCCCCATGACCACCATTGCCGGTTTCGAGGTTTACGCCGTTGAACTGCCGTTTAAGAAACCCTTCAAGCATGCGGCGGCCGAACGAAAGAGCTCCTACAGTCTTTTGCTTCGCTGCGATACGGACAGCGGGGTCGCCGGATTCGGCGAATGCCTCCCCAGGGAGTACGTGACCGGTGAATCCCGGGACGGTGCTTTCGATATGCTGACTCGGCGGGTGTTGCCGCGGCTGCTGGGAAAGCGCTTCGACAGCCTCGAGGAGGTTCAATCCTTCCTCTCCGACTGCAACGGCAAGGCTCCGGCCGACTGGGTGGATCCGGCCACCCCCCAGACCGCCGCCTGGGCTGCCGTGGACTTGTCGCTGTTGGACGCCGTCGGAAAGGCGACCGGCCGTGCGGTGCGCCTGCCGGGAGGCAACCGGATCCCCGCCGGATTCCGTTTCAGCGTCGTGTTCTCCGCCGCCACGGGCCCCAAGGCTGTCCGCTCCCTCATCACCTTCAGGCTGTTCGGGTTCAAAGCGGCTAAGCTAAAGATCGAGGCGGGAAGCGAAATCGACACGGCCCGCCTGGCCCGGCGCATCCTTGGGAAGCACTTTGACCTCAGGGTTGATGCCAACATGGCATGGAGCGTTGACGAGGCGGCCGCGGCCATGGCCCGTATGTCCCGGTTCGGCATCACTTCCTTTGAGCAGCCCCTGGCGGCGTCGGACATCGACGGGCTTGCCCGGCTGGTGCGGGAAACGGGATTGGGGGTCATGGTGGACGAGAGCCTGAGCGATGCACAGTCCCTGGAAACCCTCATTGATAAAGGCGCCTGCACCGCCGTCAACGCTAGGATTTCCAAATGCGGGGGCCTTATGGCCGCTTACAACCGCTGCCTCAGGGCCCTCGAGGCCGGTCTGACCGTTCAGGTCGGTGCCCAGGTGGGGGAGACGTCGTTGCTCTCGGCCGCCCAGCTGATGCTGATTACCGCGGTCGGCCGGGTCCGATACGGAGAGGGGTGCTTCGGGCTCCACCTCCTGAAAGAAGACCCCTTTTCACCCCTGGTTCAATTCGGCTTTGGCGGGCGCCCGCCGTCCCTTCCGGAAGGCCCCGGTCTGGGCGTCGTTCCCGACCCGGGGATACTGAACCGATGGTGTGTGAGAAAACAGCACGTTGCTTGACAAGCATTGAGGGATGGCAACCCCATGATCGGCGGCGGTTTACGCTCTTCCCCGCAGCCGTGCAATCTCCCCGGAACACCGCTCCCACCAGTCCTTGGCCTCTTCTGGGGTCCAGGGTCCCACGGCATCGGCCATCCCATCGAGCCGATCGAGAATGTCGGCGACCGACTGGGGGCGATCCTCCGGCGACTTGGCCAGGCAGTCGAGAATCAGTCGATCCAGGGCTTCCGGCAACGGTGCGTTCAAGCGCTCCGATGGCCTTTGGGGCTGGGTTTTCATTCCGTGGTAGGCGATCTCGACAGCGGTTGCTCCATCGAACACATCCGATGCGGTCAGAAGATTGAAAGCCACGGCGCCAATGGAATAGAGATCGCTCCTGGAGTCGTTGACCGTCGGGTCGGCGAGGCGCTCGGGAGCGATGTAGGCCGGAGTTCCCAATACCCCGTGAACGGCTGTTAATTGGGCGTCGACGGCCTCGATGTCCTTTACCAGCCCAAAATCCAACACCTTGATTCTGTCGTAGACGCCTCCCCGCTCGCAGACCATGATATTGGGAGGCTTGATATCCCGGTGAACCAGACCGGCCTTGTGGGCCTCACCCAGACATCCGCAGACCTGTCTGAGAATATGAACCACCCTGGCTGGAGAAATCGGACCTTCGAGTTCGATCAACTGGTCCAGGGTCAGGCCCGGCAGGTATTCCATGGCATAGTAGAAGCGGCCGTCGGGGGTGTGGCCGAAATCAAAGACCTCGATGGTGTTGGGATGGGTGAGTCGGCTGGTGATTTGAACCTCTCTCTCGAACCGTTCGAGGCTGTCTTCGGTAAGGGCGTCGGGTTTGAGCAGCTTCACGGCGGTGGGCCGCTTCAACAGGATGTGGGAGGCCCTGTAGACCGTGCCCATGCCGCCCTCGCCGATTTTTTCTTCCAAGGTGTAGGGCCCCAACACCCGACTGTCTTCGATGCGCTGTTTTAGCCGGTGGATCCGAATCCACGACCACAGCATGAGAGCGGCCAGGGTGAGCAGAAGGCCGGTCATTCCCCAAAAGGCTCGCCGGGTTGGCCCGACGATTCGCCTCAGCCTGTCCTCGTTGATTTCCGTTGCGATGCCGATGCCGAGATCCGGCATCCACCGCCACGCACCCACCACCCGGACGCCCCGATAGTCCCGATAGCCGTCGATGTCCATTCCGGATTCGCCCCGGAGGGCCGCCTTGGCCATTCGGGTGAGAGGCCACTGCCCGATGGGCGATTGGGGGGTGAATCCCTGGGTGACATCCCCGCCGGGGTCACGGATTTCGACCCCGAGGATGGACTGGGCTTCTCCCGAGGAGGTCAGGAGACCTGCGGCTGCCAGACGGTCCTCAAATGGGCTTTCCGAAATGAGGCGACCCTCACCGTTGAAGACGTAGGTATGGGCGTCGGTGCCGCCGGCCCGACGGGTGGAAAGGAGTTGGCTGAAGTCCTCCTCCGGGTTGATGGTGAAGATCAGTGCTGCAATGGTCTCACCGGTGGCATCCCATACGGGGGCGCCGGTTTTGATGACGGACTCTTCGGTACTGTCGTCGAGGCCCTCCACGAGCGATCCTTTCATGACCGGGGGGTGGAACACGACCTCACCGGACAGGACCCGCTTTAAAACGGGCATGAGCGCCTCGTGTATTCGCCGGTGGACATACCGGTCTGGTTTGCTGGCCGCGACGATCCGGCCTTCCTCATCCACTACCGCGAATCCGACCAGGTCCGTATCGGTGAAGGAGGATGTCAGGAACTGCCGGATCTCCTCCCTCAGATCGTCCGGTGTCGTCAGAACCGTGGTACGTGACGGTTTCAGCAATTCCGAAATGCGTTCGGCCAGGAAAGGGTTTCGGGCCCATGTCTCCACACGGCTCAATTCGTTTTCGATCCAGATGCGAAGGGCCGTCGAGCTGATGTCGAGAAAGGCGCTTAAGGTGCTTTCGAGGATGTCGTCGATAGATTCCTGAACTGCGTGCCGGGCCCAGAATCCTGCCCCGGCGGCAATGGCGGCGCCGACGAGGAGCCAGATGATGATGCGCCGGAAGGAGACATCCGGGGCATTTGGTCTGTGGGGACGCAGTGTCGCCGGCGCGCCGGGAGGGCGGAAAGCGGAAGTCATGGGTGGTCTCGGCTCAGGTCTGTTCGTCCAACTGAACGATGGCCTCCAGGTCGGCCCTAACCGCCTGGGTGACGATCTTCTCCGCGCTCAGCAGTTGGGTCTTGGCCTGGAAGGCCCGCATCCCGCTCTCCACCTGGGCTCTGCGTCCCCGCTCGTACCATCCCTCTTTCATGACGTGGAGAACCGGCGCCTTTAGTCGCATGGAATCCCGCTTGGATTTGTACTCGATGTTGCCGGCTTTCAATTCGGAATCGAGCGTCTGGAGAAACTGCCGCTGGGTCTCGGGAGAAACGGTGGTGGCGAACTCCACCCGGAAAAGATATCGACTCCCGGCGGTATCGGCCTCGGCCTTGAAGTGATCCACCACCGTACCGGTGCCCTCGGCGGCGAGTTGAATGGATGAGATGATCTGGTTGACGCTGACCTTTTCCCCAGTGATATTGGTCATTCCGCGGCCTTTCCTGAGGAAGACGATCTGTGGGGTTCGGTTGTAGCGACCCGTGACCTTGATGACATCGTTGATGTCATAGCGATAGAGGCCCCCCGTCGTGGTGATGAAGATGTAATAGGCGGCGCCCTCCTCCAAGTCCCCCACGGTGGTGAACGACCAGAGGGACGGGTCGTCGGGTCGGCTTTCGAGATCGTCCACCGGAACGAATTCAAAGAGATTGGAGGCGATGGTCAATACGCCGCTGCTGCCCTGATCCGATAGGGGAACCGAAGCCCGAGCCTCGCTGGAGAGGTAGCCCCAGTCGCGCACGGGTACCGGCCTCGTTTCATCCGGGTCGAACCAGCTCGGAAATTTGTCAAGGTAGTGCCCCACGGTGCCGCCCTTCCAGCAGCCGATCAGGCTCAGTCTCGGCCAATAATCCGACGGGGTGAGGCGCCCGTTGCGGCGATTTCTCATCCCGGCGAGTTCCCGTGCCCGGCCGGGATTGGGCTTGAGCCTTTTTCCGATGTTCGATCGAATGGCCGGTTCCACGACAAAGGCCTCGGACAGCCGGCCGTCATGGATATCCGCGATGATGGCCTCGGAGTGTTCATTGGCTTTCTCGCACAGTTTGAGGATGGAAGAGGGGTTGGCGGTGGCGAGAAAGCGGACGTCGTGCTCCAGGGCGATACGCATGATGGCGTAATACTTGGCGCTGTAGTCCTCTATTTCGAAGATGTCGTAAGGGATGCTGTAAGCACGCCGCACGACCGCCGGCATGGTCTTGTACATGAGCCCTGAGGTGGATCCGAAGGGCAGGCCGCTCGGGGTATGTCCTTCCACCGCCGGTGAGACCAGGGACACGACCTTGGCGTCGAAAATGTCCGGATGGTCCCGTTTGGCATGGTGGGTCCAGGTGCGCATGACATCTCTGTTCTCCCGGCCCCTGCAGGTTGAGGTGACGGGGACATATTTGGGATCTCCGGTGGTGCCGCTGGTCTGGGCGAACATGACCGGCGGCTCCGCCGTGAAGATATTGGGGGCTCCCGTGACGACCCGTTCCATATCGGTCTTGATGTCTTCGTAGGTGATGATGGGCACTCGTTTCCGATAGTCTTCGAAGGACCGGATGCCGCCGAAGCCGTAGCGCCTGCCGTACTCGGTGTCGGCGTTCTTGGACAGGATTTCCAACAGCTTCCTCTCCTGAACCCCTTCCGGGTCCCGGCTGGCCGTCTCGAATCGGGCGGCCGAGGAGCGGGTGATCCAACCAATGAGCCAGCCGGTCAAAGACATGCCTACACCTCTCCTGTCAGGTTGAAGGGCGTATTGTTCATTTTTCAGACAACCGTTTCCCGTTGAATCCGCGATCACCCGGATCGTGGGGTCGCTGGGAAGCAGGGCTCACAGAAAGGGGGAGCTCTATTGATCCACTGACAGCTCTCCTTTGAGCCAGGCCTTGAGATCATCATCGAGACCGTAGATCCCTTTCAGTTCGCAAACATCCCTTTGGAACTGAGACGGCAATTCAAATTTGGCCAGTTCCACGGCTTCTTCCGAATTTCGCCGAATCAGATAGATGAAATAGGGTTTGCTCCAGCAATTGACCACAAAATACGTCGAAAAATCGGATTTGGACCGGATCACGTACTTGCCGCTTCCCCAATCGGTGTTGCCCCACTCCAGGTAGAGTTTGACGGCCTCCTCGGGCCCCAAGTCCCAACTGATCTCGTTGATCAGATCGCTTTCGGTTTTCAATTCTTCCAGTGAGAGCATGATCGTCCTCCTGCTGTTCGGGGTCTGTTATGGCATCGGCAATGGGAAGAGGGGTGCGACGCTCCGGTCGTCGATGAAAACCACTCTCGACATCGGGCCCACCCTGTGGAAAAGTGGTCGATGGAAGCCGAAATGTCAACCTTGGAGTGGGGCGGGGCAGCCGTTCCCCGGCCATGGTGACGACGGATCGGCTCCGGCTTTCACCTCCCGTGCGGTACGCCGCCGGCGATGCCGATTGACACCGGCGATTGACAGCCATGTCGAGGCCTTGGTAAGTCTCATTTTTTTATTCACGATAACGAGAGGCCGAGGGGCCGAAAAAGCGCTCGACATCCCTCCGAAACATTTGGAGGATCTCCGATAGAATCGACGGACGTTGAGCGAAAAAGATCAGGCAACTGTGGACGGTCAACGCCTGTTCGTTTATGCTGGCTGCGGGCGGTCTCCCGCCGGCCTGATCCACTGGCTGCCGCCAGCTGGGCACCAGGGGGGCGGTCGCTCAGCCCTGGGAATTTGGTGGTTTGCCACATTTTATATTGACGCATGGATCAAGGAGGAAGAAAATGCTTAAACTCGGTGAGAAGGGAGCGATTCTGCAGCGTGATAAACATACCTATGCCATTGCTCCCCATATCCCCTGCGGGATGGTAACTCCTGAACTGCTAAGAAAAATCGCGGACGTTTCCGAGAAATACAACGCCCAGGCCATCAAGATCACCGGGGCGACGCGGGTCGCCATCATCGGTCTCGAGGAAGGAGACATCGATTCGGCCTGGAAGGATCTGAACCTGGACAAGGGGGCGGCCGTCGGACTGTGTGTGCGCAGTGTGAGGGCTTGCCCGGGAACGACCTACTGCCGGCTGGGCCAGCAGGACGCCATCGGTATCGGAATGGCCCTCGACAGCCGCTACCATGGCAAGGAGTTGCCCGGGAAGTTCAAGATGGCCGTTTCCGGCTGCCACCTGAGCTGCTCGGAGTCATGGGTGCGCGACGTCGGGCTCATCGGGAAAAAAGACGGATGGCAGGTGGTGATCGGGGGCAACGTGGGGGCCGAACCCCGAATCGCCCAGGGTCTGGCGACGGGACTGGATGATGACGGGGTTCTGGAGGCCGTGGATCGGGTCATCGCCTGCTATGTGGCGAGCGCCAAGAAGGGTGAGCGGTTAGGGAAGACCATCGATCGTGTCGGACTCGATCCCTTCAAAAGGGCTGTGGACGCTTGAGTTGTCGCTAAAACGCGAAGGTAATGGCGATGTCTTCCCGGGGAGTCGTGGGGGATCTGAACCACCGGGGAATCGTTCGGGAGGAGCCGCACCCATCAAGACCGACATCAAAAGGAGAGCACATGGTTGATCTATCGACAGACTACCTGGGAATGACCCTTGCCAATCCGGTCATTGCCGGCAGCTCGGGACTGAGCCGTTCGGCAAAGGGCGTTAAAGAGCTTGAAGACAGCGGCGCCGGTGCCGTCGTTCTGAAGTCCATCTTCGAAGAAGAGATCATGCTCGAGTACGAAGATTTCCTGAAGGAGGCCAGCCGGGACGGCGTCGACCTGGACCAATTCGATTACTACGACTTCGAGATCAAGAACGAGAAAATCAGCTCTTACACGGATCTGATCGCCGACTGCAAGAAGGCCGTGTCGATTCCCGTCATCGCGAGCATCAACTGCGTCTACTCCCATGAGTGGACCTCTTTCGCCGGCCAGCTGGAGAAAGCGGGAGCGGATGCCCTCGAACTGAACATGTTCTTCCTGCCGTCGGATTTTGACCGATCCTCCGAGGAAAAGGAGAATGCCTATTTCACTATTATCGAAAAGGTGCGAAACGAGGTCTCCATTCCCCTGTCTCTGAAGATCAGCTACTATTTTTCCAATCTGGGTCCGATGATCCAGAAGCTCTCTAACACCGGCATCGCCGGTATGGTTCTTTTCAACCGGTTCTACAGCCCGGATTTCGACATCGAGAAGCTCGAGGTGGTATCTTCGAATGTGTTCAGCAACCCGTCGGATCTGTCCATATCTCTGCGCTGGATGGCCATCATGTCGGATCGGGTCAACTGTGATCTGGCCGCATCCACAGGGGTTCACGACGGGGACGCGGTGATCAAACAGATCCTTGCCGGCGCCAATGCGGTTCAGGTGGTGTCGTCGCTGTACCAAAACGGCAAAGGGCAGATCCGCACCATGCTGAAAACCCTTGAGGAGTGGATGGAAAAAAAGCAATTCAACCGCCTTTCCGACTTCAGAGGAAAAATGGCCCAGGCAGCCAGCAGCAACCCTGCGGCCTATGAAAGGGTCCAGTTCATGCGGTATTTCGGGGGGAAGGGGTAGCGCCGCCCGGCTCCATCCATCGGAAGGCGGACGCCCGGCCGGTCCGGGCTGATAAAGCACTGGCGACCCTGGGTCAGCTCGACCCGGATCGACCTGGGTGACAGAGGACAGCAATTGGATGAACTGACCATCATCGCCGATTTCCCCGAACACCTCTACGATCAATCCGTATCGGGTCCTGCAGCCCTCCTCGTGATATACGGGGAGAATATCGGCAAGAGCTACTACATCGAAAAGGAAGAACAGATCATCGGCCGATCCGACACCGCGGATATTCGTCTCGACCAGGACAGCGTGTCCCGGGATCATGCCGTGATCGTTACCCAGGCGGACCGCATTCTGATCAGAGACTCCGGCTCCACCAACGGCACCTTCCTCAACGGCCGGCGGATCGAAACGGCCGCCTTGTGTGACGGGGATCGAATCCATATCGGAGAGACCATCCTCAAGTTCATCTCGACCTACAATCTGGAAAGCGAATACCATCAAACCGTTTACCGGCTCATGACGGTGGACGATCTGACCCAGGCCTTCAACCGCCAGTACTTTCTGGCTTCCCTCAATCGTGAGATCAGCCGGTCGCTGAGATACCATCGGGTTTTTTCACTGGTAATCGGCGACATCGACAATTTCAAAACCATCAACGACACCCATGGCCACCTGGCCGGAGACTATGTGCTTAAGGAGTTCGTGGCATTCGTCACCGAGAGGATCCGTCGCAACGACATGCTATGCCGTTACGGCGGCGACGAGTTTGCGATCATTCTTCCCGAGACCAACCGGGACCAGGCGCTGTACTTTTGCGAGAAAATTAGGGCTCTGGTCGCCGAGCACACCTTTCGATACAAGAATATACTTCTGCCGGTGACCATCAGTCTGGGTGTCAAGCACTTCGAACCTTCAGACACGTCGAAAGGGGTTCGGCAGCTGATCGCCGAGGCGGATAAACACCTCTACGACGCCAAACAGGCCGGAAGGAATCGGGTGTGCGGCTGAGCTGACAGGCCGGGGCTGCCGCCCCGGCCTGTCGTCACCGTCAGAACACCCGCGCGCTGTCCCATCGATACTTTCCGCGACCGGGAACCCTCAAACGTCATGGACATGTTCAATGCCCTGGCGGCCTTCCGCTCGGGTGTTCTCACCACTATCGCCAATTCCAAGACGGCCGCCTTCGTCACCGGCCTTTTCGGCGCAGCCATGCCTCCGGACGCTCCCGTCTGGCTCGGTCTGCTGTCGGTTGCCCTAATGGTCGCCATCTCCGCTGTTTGGTATTCTCTCGTCGCCTGCCTCTTCTCGATCGGGCCTGTCCAGACCCGCTATCGAAAACCGCGGGTGTGGATCGATCGGCTGGCAGGCGCTCTCTTTGTCGGCTTTGGCGTCAAACTGGCGGTCGGCCATTAGGGGGACGCTATGACATGGTGTCGCCCGGACGCGTCGACCCGTCTCAAGATCGCATTCCCGGACGGCCGCGCGGGAGGGGTGCCGCCGGTGGTGGCGTTGATGAGGGTCATCCTGGTCTTGCTTTCCGGAGGTGCCCCTGCCCTTGCCGCTGCCTACGACTACCCCTTTATGAATCCCTACGAAGCGACGGTGATCGGTACCCCGAGTTTTTACCAGCCGGCCCTCACGGAATACCCGCCGGTCAAGGACTACGAGATCACGGTTTTCGACGATCGACGGGTGCCCGACGTCTTCTGGTATACTCGGTTTTTTCGATTTTCCCTCGTTAGCCAGAAAGAGTCGGCCCCTCTCGTTTTCGTTATTGCCGGAACCGGCAGCAGCCACGAATCGGCGGCCATGCAGATGTTCCAAAAAGCCTTTTTCGACGCGGGCTTTCATGTGCTGTCCCTATCCTCACCCACCCATCCCAACTTCATCGTCAATGCGTCGACCACCCGCGTTCCAGGTCATCTCGTCGAAGACGCCGAGGACCTTTACCGCGTGATGGCGATGGCCTACGACAGGGTCCGTGACGACATCGATGTCACGGAATGTCATCTGATGGGCTACAGCCTGGGAGGGGCCCAGGCGGCTATGGTCGCCAACATCGATGATCAGAAAAAGCGCTTCGGTTTCAGGCGGGTGCTGATGATCAATCCCCCCGTCAGCCTCTATCATTCCGCGGGCCTCTTGGACCGGTTGCTCGATGCAAACCTGTCCATGGATCCCGGCGCCGTGGATCGGTTTTTTGACAAATACATGACCCTATTCTCCGAAATCTACAGGCGAAACGATCTTCTCAAGTTTGACGAAGACTTTCTTTTCCACATCTACAAGGCGTATCCTCAGAAGGAAAAGGATCTTCAAATCCTGATCGGTCTGTCGTTCCGAAATGCCGCCACCAGCATGATTTTTGTGTCGGATGTCATGAGCCGGAGCGGTTTTGTGGTGCCTCCGGAACGGGAACTCGGCCCTACCGATTCCCTGACCGATTATTTCAAGGTACTGGGCAAGACGGGATTCACGGATTACTTCGATGAATTTTTTCTGCCGTTTTTCCGGAACCGATATCCGGCCCTGAGCGAGGCCCAACTCAAACATCAGATGAGTCTGAAAGGCATCGAGTCCTTCCTCAGGGAGGCGGATCATATCGGTCTTCTCCACAACGAAGACGATATCATTCTTGCCCGGGGGGAACTGGCCTATCTTCTGGATGTCTTTCAATCGAGAGCAATCGTTTTCCCGACGGGCGGCCATTTGGGCAATCTGGCCCATCAGGAAGTGGTTGCCGCCATCCTCTCCTTCTTCAAGGAGGCGAGGCGATGACGAGCAGGCCGGATCCAGACGGCCCCGGACTGGGTGCTTTTTTCCTGGCAGCCTTGATTGCAGCCCTGATGCTCGCGGCCCCGCCCCAGAAGGCCGGTGCCGGAGACGTGAAGCGGCCCGTCAGCGTCTGGGTGGACGAGAACACCGTTTACCCGATCGACGTCTACGACCCGATCGAAACCGCTAACCGGTGGATCTATCAATTCAATGCCATGTTCGACCGGTACGTTTTCTATCCGGCGGCACAAGGCTATATCCGTATGACCCCCCGGCCGGTCCGAAACAGCGTCACTCGGTTTTTTTCCAATTTGATGGAAGTGCGCAATTTCATGAACAACCTGCTTCAGGGCAAGGCGGAAGGCTGTGTCAACGCCACCATGCGTTTCGTGATCAATACCTCTCTCGGTCTCGGGGGGCTGTTCGATCCGGCGACGGATGCCGGGTATCCAGAAATGCCGGAAGATTTCGGTCAGACTTTGGGTGTCTGGGGACTGGATCCGGGCCCCTATCTGGTGTTGCCGGTTTTAGGGCCCTCCAGCCTGAGGGACAGCGGCGGACTGGCGGTTGACGGGGTCGTCTACTGGGTCATGACCACCGGGGCTGCGGACCGGGTAGACAGCAGCCAATGGAGCAAGACAGCCATCAGCGCGGCTCTTTCCGGTTTGAGGGCGGTGAACACGCGGGCTGGCATCAAATTTCGGTATTACGAAACCGGCTCTCCTTTCGAGTATGAGCTGCTGCGGCTGCTCTATACCAAAAAGCGAGAAATCGAGGTGGCGAACTGAGGGCCTTGAATCAAAGACGAACGACCCTGTTCCGGTCGTTCAAGTCAACGGGAGGGTGCAAATGGAATGGTTTCTGAAAGGGATCGCGGTTCTGTTCATTGCGGCAGGAGCGGGAGAAATTCTCTACACCGAAGAGATTAGGCGGGGAGTGAGCGCCCTCATGAAGGATTCACACCGAAAGCCTCTGGCTGTGGGGGCTGCGGTGGGGGGCGTTTTGCTGCTGATGGCCATGGGCAGCAGTCGCTACGGATGGTTCGTGGGGCTCCTTGGGGTGGCGGCCATCGTCAAGGCGGCGGTATTTTGGTTCAATCCCGGAGATCTCTTCCGGAAGATTCGGGCCTTTTATCTCGAGTCGGCTTCGGAAAAGACCCATCGCCTCTACGGCATCGTGATGCTTGTCATCGGCACCGCGCTTCTTTCCTGGGTCGCCTAACCTGTTCTGCCGATTCGGTTCCCATGGATCAGGCAGGCGTTGGAGAAGAGGGGCGGTCCGCCTCGCGAACGATGGCGCAAATCACATCCTGGGTCTGCCATATTCCAACGGAGTGCCCCTGCTCCTTGTAGACGCAGAATTGCCAGCGTCCAGCTCTGGA
>JASFIA010000003.1:0-19134 GCA_050122915.1 Desulfobacterales bacterium
CATTCGGCACGGCTTCGTGGTGCTCACGAAGATCGACATGGTGGATGAGGAGTGGCTGGAACTGGCCATGGAGGACGTGAAGGAATTCACCGCGGGGACCTTTCTCGAAGACGCGCCCATCGTGCCCGTGTCGTCGACGACCGGCGATGGCATCGACCGCTTCGTCGACACCCTGGACGAGATCTGTCAACACGTGCCGGCTCGGAAAGCCAGCGGCCTTTTTCGCCTCCCGGTGGACCGCGTATTCACCATCAAGGGGTTCGGCACCGTCATCACCGGGTCCCTGGCCTCCGGCCGGCTGGAGACGGGACAAACCATCGCCATCTATCCCTCGGGCGTCACCTCCAAGGTGAGGGGCATTCAGGTTCACGGCAAAACCGTTCCCGAAGCCTTTGCCGGCCAGCGGACCGCCGTCAATTTCCAGGGACTCGAACGGGAGGCCATCGACCGGGGCGAGGTGCTCGCCCTGCCGGACACCCTCAAGCCCAGCTACATGGTGGATCTGTCCTTCAACTACCTCAACAGCAACCGGAAACCCCTCAAGAACCGGACCCGTGTCCGGTTCCACACCGGCACCAGCGAGATCCTGGGGAACCTTATTCTTCTGGAGGCCGACGACGTCCAACCGGGCACCACGGTCATGGCCCAGATCCGCCTGGATCAGCCGGTGGTGTTGCTAAAGGACGACCGTTTCGTGGTCCGGAGTTTGTCGCCGGTCCGCACCGTGGGGGGCGGCCGGGTGCTGAACCCCATCCCCCCGAAACACAAACGGTTAGACGCCGGTGTGATCGCGGCACTGTCTTCCCTGGCCCAGGACCCTCCGGAGGCCGCCATCCCCGTCCACGTCAAGGCTATGGGGGTCAAGGGGGCCAGCTTCGGGGATCTGCGCCTCACCACCAACCTGCCGGACAAAACCCTGGAAAACGCCGTCGGCACCCTTCTCAGCCGAAAAGACCTGATGATCATGGACAGGGAAAACCGCCTCTATATTCACGCAGAGGCTTTCTCCTCCGTCTGTGCCGCCATCGATCGGACCCTGACCGGCTACCACGCCGCCCAGCCCCTGAAACCCGGCATGGGGCGCGAGGAACTCAAATCCAAGCTGCCTCGGGGGATCAACGCAAAGCTCTTCACCCTGGCCGTCAACCAGATGGTCAAGGACGGACGCATCGCCATGGAGGCCGATCAGGTGCGCTTGAAGGGCCACAAGGTGTCCCTGGGGATCGACCAGGAAGCCTTGAAGAAGAAAATCCTCGCCATCTACGTGGAGGGCGCCCTCATGCCTCCCTATTTCAAAGAGGTGATCCAGGATCTCGGCGTGGATCCCTCTCGGGGAAAAGACGTGCTCAATCTTCTCATCGGCGAAGGGCGCATCACCAAGGTCAAGGAAGACCTCTATTTTTATCGCGAGGCCATAGAGGATCTGGCGGCGAGGCTCACGGATTTTCTGCGGGATAAAGGAGAAATCACGACGCCTGAGTTCAAGGATATGACTGGAGCTTCGCGGAAATATGTGATACCACTAGCAGAGTATTTCGACGCCTCCCAACTGACCATCCGGGTCGGGGATATCCGACAGCTAAGAAAAGGATGATCCACCCCTGCGACCCACACATTATCCGAAACAGGACACTGATATGGACGATAAAACGGCCCCCGGACCGGAAAAGAAGCAAGGGAAAGGATTTAAACGATTCGCCACCGTCCGTCTATTTGCCGGAGTCATCGCCACGGTTGGCGTGCTCTGGCTGATCAGCCTGGTCATCCCGCATTTCGACAAGGGCCCGTCCTCCCCTGACGCCCATACCTCCGGGCACTCAACAGTGGAAACGGCCGACCGCCACGACGCCGCCACCGACCACGGCGCCGCGGCCGAGCCTTCGCACCAAGCCCCAGTCCATCAAGCCATGGCTCTCCACGGAAACGCATCGGACACGGAAGCGGCAGCCGCCCACGATACCGATTCCCTCCATGGGAAGGCATCCGGCACCGTATCGGAAACCGGTCACGGCGCCAGTCCCGCTGCCCACGACGGGGCCGCCAGCCATGACGACACCGGGGCTCAAGCCGCCCACGGTGACGAGCCCCACGGGGCTGCCGTCCACGTGGCATCCACCGATACCCATGATCAACCTGATCAACCCCCATCTCACGGATCCGAGACGACGACCGGCCACAGTGGCGAGCCCACCCATGGAAGCAGCGGCGGCAACGATGCCGGCCATGGTCAGGCGACGGCAGCCCATGGGGCAGCCGATGCCGATGCCGGCCACGGAGCCCCTGCTGCGGGCGGCCACGGGGCGCCACCGGCGGAGCCTCTGGTCAAGGGCGTGGCCTTCATGAACGCCTTCATCGAACCCATCCGCTTTGAGGTCGAAGAGCGGTTCTGGGGATGGCGGCCCAATGACATCATCGAGTTTACCGACAACGTCAACAATTTTCAGTTGGGCGTCCTCGAAACCACCCGCCGAACCATCGAAGCCCTCCACGAGCAGATTTCCCGGACCGGCAGCACCCAAGCCCACAACAAGCACCTGGAAAATGCCCGCAACAACTTTATGATCGGCGCTGACGACTACATGCTGCCCTCGGCGGAAAACAGCTACTCAGAGGCCATCGACTCCCTCCGGGAATACAAGGAGCAGCTGGAAAACGGGACGGCCTTCTTCTACACCCGGACGGCCAACCTGCTTCCCCTTTTAAGGGCTTACGAATACCTTCTGGGCAGCTGCGACGACAATCTTGTCAAAACCCACGAAGAGGACGGGAAACCCGTTTCCTTCACAAAGGCGGACGACTATTTCTATTACTCCAAGGGGGTGGCATCCGCCATGTTGTCCATCCTCGAGGCGGTGGCCGTCGATTTTTCACAAACCATCGAACCCCGCCGGGGGACGGAGGTGCTCCATCACGCCATAGAGGCCCTTCACCACGCCTCCGAGGTCGATCCCCTCATCATCCTGAACGCGGGGTCCAACAGCTTTCTGGCCAATCACCGGCTGAATCTTGCCGGACCCATCAGCCACGCCCGGTTCTACATCGGGCTGTTGATCGAAACCCTTTCCACCTAAACAGGTCCCATCAGCCGGCCTTGCGTCGGTGGGCAAAATGGACGGCAATCATAGGGCATCGACAAGCCGGCGGGCCACCCCGTCGGCCACCAGGAGCCCCGCCGGCGTGAGGGCGATCCGGTTCCCGGACCGAACCACCATCCCCTCCCCTTCCAACCCCGCCAGGACTGGGCCCAGGAGCAGCTCCAAACGCCCGCCGAAACGCCTTGCGAACCCGTCGGTGTCGATACCGTCGATCATTCGAAGCCCCAGGAATACGGCCTCGATCATCCGCTGCTCCCGGCTGAGCGTCTCGCGGCCGTCTTCGGGCGACTGCCCCTTCTCCAGGCACTGCCGATAGCGATCCAAGTCCCTCGCGTTCCAGCTCCGGATAGGATCCCGGTAGGAATGGGCCGACGGCCCGAACCCCAGGTAGGGGGCGAACGTCCAGTACTTCATGTTGTGGCGGGACACGGTGCCCGGGGAGCGGGCAAAGCTGGAAATCTCGTAGTGGCGGTAGCCGGCCTTGGTCAGAACCTCACGGGTGAGGGTGAAGAGATGTGCCTGGTCATCGTCTGGAAGCGGTGTCGTTCTCCCCTCCCGGCAGTCCCTTCCCAGGGGCGTACCCGCCTCGACCGTCAGTAAATAGCAGGAGAGGTGCTCGGGGGAGAGGGCCACCGCCGTCTCGAGATCCCTTAGCCAATCCGATGCTTCCTGTCCGGGCAACCCGTAGATGAGATCGATGCCCAGGTTTTCGACGCCCGCGTCCCTGGCCTCCTGAACAGCGCGAATGCCATCCCGGGCAGAGTGGATCCGTCCCAGAAATGCTAAAGAATCATCGGAGAAGGACTGAATCCCGATAGTCAGACGGTTGATGCCCGCCTGTCGGTAGGCGGACAGGGAGGCCCTCGAAACGGTTCCGGGATTGATCTCCATGGTGCATTCGACGTCGGCCTCGAGGAGGAAATGATCCCCCAGGGCCTCCAGGATTCCGGCCACCCCATCCGGGGGCATCAGGGACGGCGTCCCTCCCCCCAAATAAATGGTGTCGGCTGCCAGCCGGGGATCCCCGCGAAGGGAGATCTCCGTTGACAAGAGGTCTCCGAAACCCGACATGGAATCGAGGCGTTCCAGGGAATAAAAGTCACAGTAGGGGCACTTGCGGCGGCAGAAGGGAATGTGGACATAGAGCCCCGCGGCTCTCGATGCCGGGATGGCAGGACCGCTTGGGGTTGGCGTGGCGTCCGGCATCACACCTCCAGGGGTTCGGGACGCGAAACCGCGGTCTGGAATCGGAAAGAGAGAAAAAAAGGAAAAGGAGCCGGCGGCTTGGCCTGGCTCCGGCAGCGGGCTTCCGTCAGGCTGTTATCATGTGAGGAGCACCCAGGTCCATGCCGATGTCCACGGCTTTCTGGTTGATATCGATAAAGCCGGCGGGGATTCGCTCTTTAAGCACTTTCATCAGGGATTCGGGCTTGACCAGGTTGGTGATGGCAACCAGGGCCCCCAGCATGCAAATGTTGAAAACGATGGGCTTTCCGATCTGGGCCATCACCTCCTGATACATGGGCAGGGAGATCTGTCGGGCGTCCACCTTCTTCTCCAGGGTGACGAACCGGCTGTCGGTCAGCAGCAGCCCCCCGGGACGGATGATGCCGCTGTAGTTGTGGTAGGCCTCCTGAGTCAGGCACACCAGCAGGTTGGGCTGAATGACTTTGGGGTAGTTTATTTCGGACTCCGATATGATGATGTCCGTCCGGGTGGCCCCGCCCCGGGCCGCCGCACCGTAAACCTGTGACTGGGTGGCATTGAGGCCCTCGTGGATCACCGCCGCTTCGGCCAAGATAATGGCCGCCGTGATCACCCCCTGGCCCCCCGAGCCCGAAAACACCAGGCGCATCCGTTCCATAGCCGCCTACCCTTTCATCGCTGTCTGAATGATCCGCTCGTACTCCCGGCAGTATTCCGGCGAGTCCTTCTGAACGAAGATCCCCCGCTCGATGAGCTCGGGGTTCTTTTTCTTGGCCTCTGAGCGCACCGGCGTCGTCATCTTCTTCAGCCGCTCCATCATGTCCACCGCCGATCCTTCCCGGTTCTTGCGGCCGAAATGGGTCGGACAGGGGGTGAGAATCTCCACCACCGAAAACCCGTCGTGAAGGATGGCCTGCTTGATGTAGTCGGCGGCCTGCTGGGCATGGTAGACCGTCGTCCGTGCGACGAAGGTGGCGCCGGCGGCAATGGACATTTCCACGACATCGAAGTTCCGGTCGATGGTCGTGTAGGGGGCCGTCGTGGCCATGATCCCAGGGCCCGATAGGGGCGAGTACTGCCCCCCCGTCATCCCGTAGATGCGGTTGTTCATGACGATGGCCGTGATGCCGATGTTGCGCCGGGCGGCATGGATGAAATGGTTGCCGCCGATAGCCAGGGCATCGCCGTCTCCCATGGGGACGATGACGTTCAGCTCCGGTTTGGAAAGCTTCACCCCGGTGGCAAAGGCCAGTGCCCGGCCGTGGATGGTGTGCAGGGTGTGGAAGTCCACATAGCCGGAAATGCGGGCCGAGCAACCGATCCCCGACACCATCACCAGTTCGTTTTTGCTCATTCCCAACTGCTCGATGGACCGAAGCAGGCTATTTAGAACGATGCCGTGGCCGCAGCCGGGGCACCACATGTGGGGAAAAAACCGCTTACGGATGTAGTCTTGTACCGCCATGGGTTCCTATACTCCCTTCCCCTGGATCAGTCGGAGAATCTGCAGAATGTCGTAGGGGTTGATGAACACGCCGTCGATGCGGTTGGCCAGAAATACGGTTTCCGGATCATCCACGGCCTTTTTCACCTCTTGCAGGATCTGACCCATGTTCATCTCCACCACGATCACGCTCTTGGCCCCGGCGCAGGTTTCCCGGACAATGCCGGCCGGAAAGGGCCACAGGGTCTGAAGCTCAAGGAGCCCCAGACGCTCCCCCCGCAGTCGGCGGCTCTTGACCACGTGCAAGGCGCTTCGGGCCCCGGACCCGTATGCAATCAACACACGCTCGGCGTCGTCCAGATAGTGCTCTTTGTACCGGGCCAAGAGGCTTGCCCGATTTTCGATCTTGTCCACCAGGTGCCGGATGAGGCCGTGAACCACCTTGGGGTCCGCCGAGGGAAACCCCCACATGTCGTGATAGAGCCCGGTGACGTTGTAGCGATGCTCCCCGCCGAAGTCGCTCATGGGCAGGCGTCCGTCCTCCCGGGGCAGGTAGGGGTGGTAGTCCACGCCCCCCTTCACCGAGGTTCTCAGACGCTCCACCGTGGGCAATTCCCCTTCCTCGGGGATTTCTAGTTTCTCCCGCATGTGCCCCACCACCTCGTCCAGGAGGAGAATCACCGGCGTTCGGTAGGTTTCCGCCAGGTTGAAGGCTTCCACCGTCATGGAGAAAACGTCCTGGTGGTTGGAGGCCGTGAGGGCGATAATGGCGTGGTCGCCGTGCACCCCCCACCGGGCCTGGTAGACGTCCCCCTGGCTCACCTGGGTGGGGATGCCCGTGGAGGGGCCTCCCCGCTGAACGTTGACGATAACGCAGGGGATCTCCGCCATGATGGCGTATCCCAACCCCTCCTGCATCAGGGAAAACCCCGGGCCGGAGGTGGCGGTCATGACCTTGTGCCCCGTCAGGGAGGCACCGATGATGGCGCAGATGGACGCGATCTCGTCCTCCATCTGGATGAATTTTCCCCCTTTCCGGGGAAGCCTCGCGGCGAGGAGCTCCGCCACCTCGGAGGACGGCGTGATCGGGTAGCCCGCGAAGAATTCCACCCCCGCGTAGAGCGCGCCCTCCACACAGGCCTCGTTGCCCTGTACGAACTTGATTCGGCTCATTCGTCCGTCCCCGTTTCGGTTTCGATTTCGATCGCCAGATCCGGGCACCGGATTTCACAGAGCTTGCAGGCGATACAATCCTCCAGACGGGCGGCCACGACCTTGTCCATCTCGTCGAGTTCCAAGACGCTCTTGGGACAAAAATGGACACAGATCCCGCAGCCCTTGCACCATTCCCGGTTGATCCGGTGCTCTTTTAGCTGTTTCTTCGTTTTCTTTTTGGCTTCTTGAGGGGCCATCAACGGTTGCTCCCTGTGGCGGCGGGGCGTTTAACGGGTCTTGGGGGGAAACCGCCCTTGACCGCCCCACCGGTTGTCTATTGCGTCGTCAACGCCAGCATTAATTCGGAAGGCCTCTATAGAAGGCCGCTCCTGGGATGTCAAGGAATTCCGGCGGGGCCGCGAATCAACCGTGAACCGCCCTCCGACGTCCCTGAAATCAGGAAGCCCTCATCATCTTCCGCAAAACGTAGGGAAGGATGCCGCCATTTTTATAGTAGGCGACTTCCACATCGCTGTCCAAGCGGGCCGTGACCGTAAAGGACACCTCCGTGCCATCCGATTTGACGGCCTTGACCGCCAGTTGATTCCTGGGAGCAATATCCCTGACCCCCGAGATGCTGAAGGTTTCCGTGCCGTCGAGCCCCAGTGTGTCGACACTGTCACCGTCGGCGAACACCAGAGGCAGCACGCCCATTCCCACCAGATTGCTTCGGTGGATCCGCTCGAAAGACTGGCAAATGACAGCCCGGACGCCAAGCAGATTGGAACCCTTGGCCGCCCAGTCCCTGGAGGATCCCGTTCCGTATTCCTTTCCGGCCAGGACCACCAGAGGCGTGTCCTCTTTCTGGTAGGCCATCGCCACATCGTAGACGAAGCCCTCTTCACCTTCGGGGAATTTTCGGGTGAAGCTCCCCTCCTTGTCTCCGACCAGGTGGTTTTTGATCCGGATATTGCCGAAGGTGCCCCGCATCATGACCTCGTGGTTGCCCCGCCTGGCCCCGTAGGAGTTGAACTGCTCGGGCCCGACCCCGAGGGAGATGAGATACTGTCCGGCCGGATAGTCCTTGGGAATGGCCCCCGCCGGAGAGATGTGATCCGTGGTCACCGTATCTCCCAACACCATCAGGGCCTTGGCACCCTCGATGTCCGTGGTCTCAGGCACGGCCATGTCGAATCCCTTGAAGTAGGGGGGCTCCTTAATATAGGTGGATGCGTCGTCCCAGGCATACGATACGCTCTGGACGTCGGGAAGCTTCTGCCAGAATTCGTCCCCGTCGAAGATGCGGCCGTACTCGATGGTAAAGAACTCGTTCTTCAGGTGTCGGGAAACGGCGGTCTTTATCTCCTCATCGGATGGCCAGAGGTCATCCAGGTAGACGGGCTCTCCGTTGGGGTCCAGGCCGACAGGCTCGTAGGATAGGTCGACGTCCACGTGACCGGCAAGCGCGAAGGCCACCACCAGCATGGGGGAGGCCAGGAAATTGGACTGGACCCTCTGGTGAATGCGGGCCTCGAAGTTGCGGTTTCCCGAGAGCACGGCCGCCACGTTGAGATCGTTGTCGACAACGGCCTGCTCGATGGCCGGATCCAGGGGGCCGCTGTTGCCGATGCAAGTGGTGCAGCCGAAACCGGCCAGGTGAAATCCCAGGGCCTCCAGATAGGGCATGAGACCCGAGTCCTCGAGGTACTGGATGACCACCTTGGAACCCGGAGCAAGAGACGTCTTCACGTAGGGGGGCACCTTCAGGCCCCGCTCCACGGCCTTTTTGGCCAGAAGGCCGGCGCCGAGTAGCACCGATGGGTTGGACGTGTTGGTGCACGAGGTGATGGCGGCAATCACGACGCTGCCGTTCATGAGTCTGACCGGGGTGCCGTGGAGGTCCACGTTGCACCCCCCGTTGGTCACCGGGTAGCATCTCCGAAGCCGGGACGTCTGGGTTCCCGACTCCTCGTGGAACTGGGAGATGCGAGCAATCTCCTCGTCGCGGTCGTACTCGCAACCGAGGATATCGGCGAACTTGGTCTTGAGGTCCCCCAGCGGGATCCGATCCTGGGGACGGGCCGGGCCGGAGACGCAGGGCTCGACCGTTGACAGATCGAGTTCGAGAACATCGGAGTATTCCGGGGATTCGCTGCCGGTGAAGAAGAGGCCGTTTTCCCGGGTGTAGGCTTCCGCGAGAGCCGCCTGATCGACCCGGTTGGTGGATTGAAGATACTCGATGGTCTTTTCATCCACCGGGAAAAACCCCAGTGTGGCGCCGTATTCCGGAGTCATGTTGGAAATGGTGGCGCGGTCGGGTACGGACAGGGTCTTCAAACCGGGGCCGAAATACTCCACGAACTTCTCCACAACGCCGTAGTTCCTGAGCATCTCCGTCACGGTGAGCACCAGATCCGTTGCCGTGACGCCGGGATTGAGCCTGCCGGTCATGCGAACCCCGATCACTTGAGGGATGGACATGTAATAGGGCTGGCCCAGCATGACCGCCTCCGCCTCGATCCCCCCCACGCCCCACCCCATGACGCCGATGGCGTCGATCATGGTGGTATGGGAGTCGAGACCGACAAGGGTGTCCGGATAGGCCATGTCGCCGTCGGCGATCACCACACGGCCCAGGTGCTCGAGATTCACCTGGTGACAGATGCCCGAGCGGGGGGGCACCACCTTGAAATCGTCGAAACTCTTCTGCGCCCATTTGAGCAGGGCATAACGTTCGCCGTTTCGCTCGTATTCCTTGGCCACGTTCCTGACCACCGAATCGCTGGTGCCGAAATAGTCAACCTGGACGGAATGGTCCACGATCAGTTCGGTGGGCACGAGGGGATTGACGGCCTTGGGATCGCCTCCCAGAGCCTCAACGGCACTTCGCATGGCGGCAAGGTCGACCACCGCCGGCACCCCCGTGAAGTCCTGCATGAGGACCCGGGCCGGATGGTAGGGGATTTCCACCGGCGATGAATAGGTCTTCTGCCAGTTGGCAATATTGATCAAGTCTTCTTCTTTGACCACACTGCCGTCCAGCTTTCGAAGCAGATTTTCCACCAGTATCCGGATGGAAAAGGGCAGTCGCTGAATATCGGCAATCCCTTGGCGCTCCAACTGCAGGATATCGACCATCCGAAACGTTTTTCCCTCTGCCTGAACCTCGCGGATGAACTCTTCTCTTTTCATAATCTTCCCCGTTGGTTGATTAGCGTAAGGATGAATCGGCGCTTGCCTTCTGCCTGAATCTGCCCGACCGTTGCCGGGATATCTGGACGGGCCGGCTCTTGCACCTGCCTTTCCATACCAGAGGTCACGCCGACGGATCAAATGAATCCGACCGGGGCCATGGGGTCCGGAGTCACATGCTCTCGACAATCACCTCTGCAAAGGCGGAGCAGCTCAGTTCTTTGGCACCCTCCATCTGCCGGGCAAGGTCGTAGGTCACCATTTTCTTCTGGATCGCGCTGACCAGCCCGCTCCTCACCGCGTCGGCCGCCGGCTGCCACCCCATGTGCTCAAGCATCAACGCGCCGGAAAGAATCAGGGAGCCGGGGTTGACCTTGTCCATACCGGCGTACTTGGGGGCGGTGCCGTGGGTGGCTTCGAAGACGGCATAGCCGTCCCCGATGTTGGCTCCAGGGGCCATTCCCAAGCCGCCGGCCATGGCGGCCAGGGCGTCGGACATGTAGTCCCCGTTGAGGTTGGGCATGGCCAGAACATCATATTCCTCGGGCCGCAGCAAGATCTGCTGGAACATGGCGTCGGCGATGCGGTCCTTGATGACGACGCGACCTGCCGGCGCCTTTCCGTCGTATCGCTCCCAGAGGTCCTCTTCCGTGACGATCCGGTCGCCGAACGCCTCCTTGGCGACCTCGTAGCCCCAGGTTCGGAACGCCCCCTCGGTGTATTTCATGATGTTGCCCTTGTGGACGATGGTGACGCTGGGGCGGTTGTGGTCGATCGCGTACTGAACGGCCATCTTCACCAATCGACGGGTGCCGAAGCGGCTGATGGGTTTGATGCCGATTCCCGACCCTTCCCGAATCCGCCGCCCCTCCTCCTTGTCGATGAAATCGATCAATTTTTTGGCCATCTCGGAATCGGCCTTCCACTCGTAGCCGATGTAGACATCTTCCGTGTTCTCCCGAAACACCACCATGTCGACGGTCTCCGGTGATTTCATGGGACTGGGGATCCCCGGGATGTAGCGCACCGGTCGGACACAGCCATAGAGGTCCAGCACCTGGCGCAGCTGCACGTTGACGCTTCGTATCCCCCCGCCGACGGGGGTGGTGAGCGGTCCCTTGATGGCCACGCGATAGGTCCGGATGGCCTCAAGGGTCGGCTCGGGGAGCCATTCCCCCGTCTCGTTGAAGGCCTTTTCGCCGGCCAGCACCTCTAACCACTCGATGGTTTTCTTCCCGCCGAATCCTTTCTCCACCGCCGCATCGATCACCCGCCGAGTGGCCCGCCAGATGTCGGGGCCGGTGCCGTCTCCTTCGATGAAGGGAATGACGGGCGCATCCGGCACCACGATGGTGCCGCCTTCTGTAAAAGAAATGGTGCTGATCTTTTCCGTCATCATTTCACCACCTTGTCATCCATATTATTGGTAACGTCGATCATCCCAGCGGCCAGGGCAGTTGAATCAACCCTTCGGGCCAGTCCATGCCGAGAACGTGGGAGGCCATTGCCAGAAACCCCAGCCCCGCCAGGCCGGCACCGATGGAGGCCGTCCATGATGCTTTTGCGATTAGTCGGTAAAAGAGAAAGATGAAAATGGTCAATGTCAAGGGATAGCCGATCAGATAAATAAAGAGATAGACACCCAAAATAATCCCCACATAGAGGCCGAAACGCTTCCAGACGAGATCCATCGGGATATCCCAATCGACGCTCAGATCCGAACTGGCCGACGCCTCGTGAAGGCCATCGGCCGCGTCGACCACTTTTCGAATCTCGAGGATGATGCTGATGACGCCAAAAACAAGCAGAACGAGACTGATGTAAAACGGAAAAATCTTGGCGAGGAAGGCGTAATTGCGTGCTTCCCAGACACCGTAGGCAAACCAGACGATCAGGAACAGGGAGAAGAGGTTCTTCGGGGTCAGAAATCGTGCCATGGTCACCCTCCTTGTTCCTTGGCGGCCGTCTTGCCCGCCGTCTTGAGCTTCTGCTGGTAGATGATCGAAGCGCTCAGGGACGCAACAATGATCACCGTCATGATGATCACGCCGGGTCGGGTCAACCAGTCGAGACCGTAGCGCTGCACGGATATGAACAAGTACTGCTCGAGGTTGCCGGCCAGAACGAAGCCGATCAGAGCCGCCGGCCGGGGCCAGCCGAACTGCTTCATCAGCCACCCCAGAATCCCCATCAGCAGCAGTGCGATCAGATCCCCCCAGCTGTAGGTCGCCTGATAACAGGCAAAGGTGATGATGAGAATCATGAAGGGCGCCAGGTAATTGAAGGGCACCACCGTCAGTTTGGTAATGGGCTTGGAGAGCAGCAGCGCCAGTCCGGCGCCAACGATGTTTGCCAGAGCCAGGCTCCAAATCGCCGTGTAGAGGAGGTCCACGTTTTCGGTCACCATGGATGGCCCGGGCTGAATGCCCAGTATAAGGAGCCCCCCGAGAAAGACCGCCATGGAGCCGGACCCGGGAATGCCGAAGAGAAAGGTCGGAATAAGGCCCCCGCCCTCCTTGGCGTTGTTGGCGCTTTCCGGAGCAATAACCCCCCGGATGTCTCCCTTCCCGAACCGCTCACGGTCCTTGCTGGTCTGGATGATGTGGCCGTAAGCGATCCAGTCCACGACCGACCCCCCCAGTCCTGGGATAAACCCGATGATGACCCCGATGATGGAACAGCGCAGTACGATGAACTTGTGGCGGATCGTATCCCGCACCCCGTCCAGCCAGCCTTTTCCCAGCTCTGCTTTTTCGGCGATGGGCTTCCCTTTGATCAGCAGGTCGATGATCTCGGGAAAGGCAAAAAGCCCCAGGCCGACGATGACCAGTGAGACGCCGTCCATGAGATAGTCGATGCCGAAGGTGTACCGGTATTCGGTGACGGCCGGGGCATCCCCCATGGCGCCAAGCATGAGACCGATACCGGCGCCGATGATGCCTTTGATGGGTTGATCGCCTGACAGCACCCCCACCATGGACATCCCCAAAACGGCCAGCATGAAGAGCTCCGGCGAACCGAAGGCCAGCACCAGGGGACGGGCGATGGGTATGATCAGGGTCAGGACGGCCGCGCCGATGAGGCCCCCGATCAGGGAAGCGGTGAAGGCGGCGCCAAGGGCCCTTGCCGCCTCCCCTTTCTTGGCCAGGGGGTATCCGTCCATAATGGTGGCCTGGGAGGCTGAGGAACCGGGGATTCCCATCATCACGGAGGGGAACGTATCGGAGGTGGGGATCACGGCAACCATACCGATGAGGAGGGCGAATGCGTTGTGGGGGTCCATTCCGTAGATCACGGGCAGCAGGATGGTCATTCCCACGATCCCCCCCAGTCCGGGCAGAATTCCCACCGCCAGTCCGAGCAGCACGCCGGATACCAGCAGCAACATGTGGGACGGTGACATCAGTGTTGCAAAGGATTGAAAAAACGCCTCCATGCCGTTCCTCCCCTCGTCCTTCGGAGCCGGCGATACGGCTTCGAATCGCCACTGGTCGGGTGGTCCGGCCGGCCATGACGCTCACCGGCCGGATGGATGGGCTGTTTATTTTACTTCTACGCCGTACTTGTCCTTGATCCACTGGATCACCCAGGCTTTGTCTTCCTTTGATACGCCCAGGACCTGATCGAAAGCCTTTCTGGCCTTCTCACCTGCCAACTGGGGGTAGCCGCCGAGGCTCTTCTCGACAACGGTCTGGAACTCTGGGTCCGCGATCACCTTGGCCGCGGCTTCCCGGTAGGCGACCACCACCTCTTCCTTGGTCTTCTCCGGCAGCCACATGGCCTTCTGAACGCCGAAACCGGCTATCATGAAAGCCTTCCAGGCATTCCAAGCCTGGCCTGACGGTTTTTCGCCGTGGACCATTTCATAGACTTCCGGGAAGCAGGGCAGATCCGGCTCCACGGGATCCCTGACGACATTGCCATCGTCGTCCAGAATGCCCCAGGTCATGAGGGGCACGGCGAGTTTCTGATCCACGAGGGGCCGAACGTTCTTGATGTAGGCGGTAGTGGTCTGGTAGTCGATGTTGACCTCTCCTTGCTCGAAGGCCACCCGGCCCCCTCCCCGGCCTTTGTAGCCGAAAATGGCTTTTACCTTGAGCCCCAGCATGTCGAAGGCCAGCAGGGGTACGATGTCAAGAGAAGTCGCCCCCTGGGAGGCGTAGGAGAGTTCCTTGTCGAAGCCCTTGAGATCGGCGGCCGAGGCGACACCCATGTCCGGTTTGATGTAGGCCACGCCGCCGGTGGGCGAGGCGAATACGATGTGATACTGGGCGAAATCGTATTTCACCTTGCTGTTGCCCAAGAGGTAGGGGAAGCTGGTCGATCCCGATGATCCGAATACCGTCAGTCCGTCATCGTCCCGCACCCGGGTGTGAAAGTGGTTGCCACCGGTGATGCTGCCCCCGCCGGGCATGTTTTTCACCGCCACTATCGGATTTCCGGGCAGGTATTTCTGAAAGAAGGGCGCATACAGACGGGACCACACATCGCTTCCCCCTCCCACCTTGAAGGGGATGATCCAGGTAATCTGCTCACCCTTGAAATCAACCGCCCCGCTGGCCGCCGGTATGCAGGCCGCCAACACGATAACCAATGCCGCACCGATTGCAAAACCGCGTTTCCTCATTGTAACCCTCCTTTTCCGGTTAGCTGTGGATATAGAATTCCTCCATCCGATCGCCAGTCGACCTCGGCAGAGCATGCGCAACACGGGTCAGGGGTCATGGCCGTCGATGGGTATCCCGCCGAGTGTTAGGTGTCCGTCTATGAAGATGTGTTATCATGAAACATGCCAAACCAAATAATCAACCGAATTTTGCGTGAGACACGGGCCGGCGACCCATCTCTACCCGAACTCATCAAATCCCTCGACAAAGCGTTAAATGCAATTGACGTAAAGTTGATATTTTGAAACAATTCGTTTAATTCATTCACCACATCGAAATTCGAGCCATCATGCCTTCCGGAAAATTCCGAATCGGAATATTTGCATCCAGCCGGTCTCTGATCGATCGGGTTAAAACGATCTCGGCACGATACCAGGACCATATCTACATCAATACCCAAGGGCTGGACGACGCCATTCCCATCGCCGTGGACATGGAGAGAAACGGCATCGAGGTGATCATCAGCCGTCGGGGCACGGCCCATCTGCTTCGGGAAAACCTTCGCATTCCCGTATTGTCGTTTCCTCACCGGTCCCTGGATATGCTGGTCAGCTTGAAGAAGGCCGCTGAATTCGGAAAAAAAATTCTCCTGCCCGTGTTCCGCCACCAGATGACCGGCATCGCCATTCTCGAAACGCTTCTAGACGTGGAACTCGTCCAGGAAATCTATACGGACAGCCACAGCCTGGCTCGTGTGGTCGCAAGCGGGAAGCGGGCCGGATGCAAGGTCGCCGTCGGCGGCAGTTTGACTCAGCAGGCAACGGAAGCGGTGGGAATGTCGTTTGTCGAGATCCGCACGTCAGACGAAGATATCGCCGTTACGATCGAAAATGCAAAGTCCGTCGCCCTGTCCGCCCGGGAGCAGGAAGCCACTTCCAGGCGGTATCGATCGATTATCGACGCCGCCTCGGACGGCATTATTTCCGTGAACGAAGCGGGAGTCGTCACAACCGTCAACGCCACCGCAAGCAAAATGCTTCGGCTCGGAGACGAGAACATCGTCGGCCGCCCCATCGACCGTGTGATCCCCGGCTGCCCGGTGCCCAGAGTTCTAAAAACCAAACGGGCCGTCCACGACCGCCTCGCCCAAGTCGACGGGGACCGCTTTGTGTTCAACCACCTTCCGATCGTACTGGATGGCGAGGCCATCGGGGCCGTCTCCACCTTCCGGGACATCAGCAACGTCATGCGAACGGAAAGCGTGGTGAGGCGATCCCTCTCCAGGGGACTCGTCGCCAAATACACCTTGGACGACCTGATGCACGAAAGCCCCGCCATGCGGGACATCATCAGCATCGGAAGGCAATACGCCAGGACCGACTCCACCATACTGATCATGGGAGAGACCGGAACCGGAAAGGAGATCTTCGCCCACGGGATTCACAACCTCAGCCGCCGGATGAACCACCCGTTTGTCTCCGTCAATTGCGCCGCTCTTCCCGAGCAACTCCTGGAGAGCGAGCTGTTCGGCTACGAGGAGGGCGCCTTCACCGGATCGAAAAAAGGGGGGAAACCCGGGCGATTCGAGATCGCTCACCAGGGCACCATTTTTTTGGACGAAATCGACACGACCCCCGAAGCCGTCCAGATCCGGCTGCTCCGCGTAATTCAGGAAAGAGAGGTAATGCGGGTGGGCGGTGATCGGAAAATACCCGTCGATGTCCGAATAATCGCCGCCGCCGGCAGAGATCTAAGCGTGGCCGTCAGGGAGGGGAACTTCCGGGCCGATCTGTTCTTCCGTCTCAATGTCCTGCGCCTTCAGGTGCCGCCCCTGAAGGGCCGCCGGGAAGACATCCCGCTTCTTCTCGGATTTTTCATCGACCACTTCTCAGAGCAACACGGGCTCGAACCCATTCGCCTTCCGGATGCTTACATTCAGAAGCTAAAAGCCTACGAATGGCCAGGCAACGTTCGGCAGCTGAGGAACTTTGCCGAACGGGTGGTCATGAATTGCAGCCTGCGCTGCAGCCACGACATGCTCGATGTCCTATACAGCGAACTGATCGACTACATGCCGACCTCCGAGACACACCGCCGGAGCCCCGAACGCCAGATCTCGCTTAAACGGCGCATGAAGGACCAGGCCAACCAGACCGAAAAGGCCATCATCATGGAAGCCCTCGAGCAGGCCAGGTACCGAAAGGGAAGGGCGGCCGATGCCCTGGGTATCAGCAGAACCACCCTGTGGCGGAAAATCAGGGAATTGGACATCGAGTAGCCGCTCCGGTCCCGACCACCCGTCGACCTGGCATTTTTTTTGCTCTGTTTTTCCGCAGAGGACCGATAGGGTCGTCGATGTCGATCGGTCATTCAATGGACACCGGGCTCCCGTCACTAGGGACCGGCACCCATCACCCATAGGGAGTTGACAGCCATGCAAAAGCGAATCCCAGCCGTACTGATGCGTGGAGGAACCAGCAAGGGGTTGTTCTTTCATAAAAACCATCTTCCATCGGATCCGGCCGTCCGGGACCGTGTTCTCCTGGCCGCCTACGGGAGCCCGGATCCCGACCGGCGCCAGATCGACGGCGTGGGAGGGGGCGTCAGCACCACCAGCAAAGTCGCCATCATCAGCCCCTCCCTGGACCCCGACTACGACGTTGTTTACAACTTCGGGCAGGTATCCATCGACCGACCCATCGTCGATTTCAAGGGCAACTGCGGCAACATTTCATCCGCCGTCGGTCCTTTTGCGGTCGACGAGGGGCTGGTGAGAGCCGAGGCGCCCATCACCCGGGTCCGGATTCACCAGAAGAACACGGACAAACTGATCATCGCCGAAGTGCCCGTCAGGGACGGATGGTTCGACGAGGATGGCGACTATTCCATCGACGGCGTCCCCGGCACCCATTCACGGATCACTCTCCGGTTCGCCGATCCGGGCGGGTCCCTCACCGGCAAGCTCTTCCCCACCGGAAACCGGAAGGATAGCATCGAGGTTCCGGGCCACGGAACCGTGGACATCACCATCATCGACGCCGCCAATCCCGTGGTTCTGGTGCGGGCCGAAGCGATCGGTCTGACCGGTATCGAAATCGACGAGATCGACGCCAGCGGGAAGATCAAGTCGACGCTGGAGGCCATCCGCTGCAAGGCCGCCGTCCTTGTCGGCCTGGCGGCATCGGAGGAGGAAGCCACCCGGGAGAGCCAAGCCGTGCCCAAAATCGCCTTTATCGCACCCCCCATGGGCTACACCACCACCAGCAGTCGGGTCATCGAACCCGGTGAGATCGATCTTACGGCGCGCATCATGTCCATGGGTACCCTTCACCGGGCCTTTGCCGTCAGCGGCGGAGTCTCCACCGCCGGCGCCGCCATGATTCCGGGGACGGTGGCTTCGGGTCTTCTTGAGGCCGTCGGCGGGCAAAAGGAAATGCTGCGTATCGGGCACCCCGGAGGCATCATCGATGTCGGCGCCGTCATCGATATGGACGCAGGCCGATGCGATTACAAGGAGGCGGTTCTGGGCCGAACGGCCCGCCGGCTCATGGAAGGCTACGTGCTGGTCCCCGGGAGCCGGTTCCGCTGACGGCGACGTTTCGGCCCTTCGCCGGCGATCCGGCGTTCCAAGCCGAAATGTCAGACCCCTCCGGCCCGTCATCGGGCGCCTGCCCGCGAAAAGGAAGAGAGAGCCAATGGGAAACAGCTATTGGATCGTTGTCTTGCCCGGAGACGGCATCGGTCCGGAGATAGTCGAGGCCACCCTTGAGGTCCTCGAGACCCTCCAGGATCTCTGCGGGACGTTTTCCCTGATCTACGAATTCCATCAGGCAGGCGCGGCCTGCTACAGGGAAACCGGGGCCACGATCACCCCTGAGGCCCTCGACGCCTTTCAGAACGCCCACGCCACCCTCAAGGGGCCGGTGGGGCTGCCGAACGTCCGCAAGCCGGACGGCACCGAAGCGGGTCTTCTGGGCGGCGAGCTGCGGGTGCGCTTCGATCTTTTCGCCAATATCCGACCCATCCGCCTCTTTCCCGGCGTGCTCAGCCCCCTGCGCGGGATGGCAGCGGACGCCATCGATTATGTCATCCTGCGGGAAAACTGCGAAGGTCTCTATCTTTCCCGGGGCGTGGGGATCACCACTCCCCAGGCGGCCACGGACACCCTAATGGTGACGGAGCGCGGCTGTACGCGCATTTCACGCCTGGCATTTGAACTGGCCCGCAACAAAGAGCGGGGGGCGCCGGCCGACGGGAAGAAGCGGGTCACACTGGTGGACAAGAGCAATGTCCTACGCTCGTTTGCCTTCTTTCGTCGCCTTTTCCTGGAAATCGCCGCCGAGTTTCCCGACGTCGAGGCCGAATGCCTCCACATGGATGCGGCCGCCGCCGCCCTGGTCAACCGTCCCGGGCACTTCCAGATCATCGTGACCGA
>JASFIA010000004.1:0-18483 GCA_050122915.1 Desulfobacterales bacterium
CCTCCCCGCTGCCTGCGGTCTGGACCTTGTAGCCAAGACGGGAGAGCATCTTTTCGGCAAGAACCCGCTGATCTTTGAGGTCGTCGACCACAAGGATCATTTCTCCGGATCCCTGAAAGGTTGTCGGGGTGCTCTTTTCGTGGACGACGCTTGCCGGTGCCCGATCTGCCGGAAGGAAGATGGTAAATTCCGTGAATTCGTTTTCCTTGGACCGAACATCGATATGGCCATTGTGATCTTGGACCGTTCCCCAAACCACTGCCATACCAAGACCGGTCCCGCTTCGACCCATGACTTTTTTGGTGTAAAACGGCTCGAATATGCGCTTTAAATCAGCAGCAGCAATACCGATGCCGTTGTCTATAACCTTTACCCTCACCCACTCTCTATCAACCGCGCGGTCGTCGGGGGCAACCGGAGGATTGCCGATGAAGGTATCGGTGGCGACAACGATTTTTCCGCCCTCCGGCATGGCCTCGGCGGCATTGGACACCAGATTCATCAGCACTTTGAACAGGTGAAAGGGTGAGCCCGAAATGTCGGGAAGCGGTTCTGAAAGTTCGGTCTCGACCACGACCCTGTCGTGGAAAGAGATAAGTTTCTTGAACTGGGGGCTTTCCAGATAATCTTGAATCACTTGGTTTAGATTGACCTGCTTACGCGTGACCACCCCTCTCCGAGCCAGTGTCAGAAGGTCTTGGACAATGGCCGCCGCCTTGTAGCCGGAAGCCATGATGGCTTCGATGGGCTCTCTCAGCGGGCTGGATGGGGGTAGCTCCAGCAACAGCATTTCGGGAAACCCGACGATCCCGGAAAGCACGTTGTTGAGATCATGGGCCACGCCCCCGGCGAGGGTACCGATAGCCTCCATTCGCTGAGCTCTCTGAAGCCGCTCTTCCAATCGTCGTCTCTCGGCTGCTGCTTTTTTCCTTTCGGTAATATCCCGTGCGATCCCCAGGTACCGATGGCCTTGATCTCTGCTGGATCGAATGATGCCGAAATTGACCTCGGCCCAGAGAAGAGAGCCATTTTTTCGGATCAGTTCAATCTCTATGGGCGTGGGAATCTCCTCATTATTATCATTCCCTGAACGCCTGCCCAGGATGCTGTTTATCAAGGCGAGGGATTTACCGGAAAAATACGCTGAAATGGGAGTGCCAACCACCTCATCCGGCCGGTAGCCCAGTAGGGGTTCGATGGATGGACTGACGTACTCGAAGGTTAGGTCTAGCGGGTTGAGCTGCCAGATGACATCGTGGACATTGTCTGTCACCATTCGGAGTTGCGCTTCCCGGGTTTTCAACTCCTCCAAATACCTGATATTTCTAATAGTTACACCAAGTTGGGTAGAAACCGCCGTCAAAACGTTCAGGTCGCTTTGAGAAACGGTGCGCGCGGGGTTGCCGACGTCCAGCACCAGCAGCCCCAGAATCTCCCTGTCGTGAGCAATCGGGAAAAGCAGCGGTGAATCCATATCGAAGCGATCCGCTATTCGACGGCAGAAGGGATTGTCAGGCCTTAACGGTGCGCATCTTCCCTCTGGGGGTTCCGCAATAGGGGCACTCTTGGCCTGGAAACCGCCCATATCCAAAAACGATAGGGACCCTTCTTCGGAATCGGGAAGCCCATATCCATAGGCCAGTTCGAAACCATCCCCGGTCTGTGATGTCAGAAACAGGGCACCTTTTCCGATATCCAACCGCTTTTTCACTGCGGTCATCACTCGTCGCGCGGTCTCCCCCCCGCTCAGGATTTGGGTGGTGATTTGTCCGATTTCCTGTGAGAGCAGAGCCGCGTTGTAGCGCAGCGTCATCTCTTTGATATGGATGCTCGCGGACTGGCCCTGCTGTTGAAGCAGTTGTTTGAGCTCCCTTGCTTCGAAAAATATGGACAAGGCACCGCTAAGACAAGCGGCGACAGCTGGCAGGGCCGTCACAAGAACCGATAGCCAGAGGGGGCTGAAAAACCAAGCAAGCGGTGATACGGCCATCGCCGCCAGCAGCCGTCTGGACCAAAGCCGACATCGAAAGGACGAATTGAACTCCCAGCGGATCAAATAGCGGCATCGGGAATTCCCCTGGTGAACGCATTCCGGGTGGTTCAACAGAGCGTAACGACCGGTGAGGAGCTTGCCGATGGATTCTAGAAGGCCTTTCCGATTTTCGCACTGCCCCTTCTGTTCCTGAACTCCCGGCAGTGGAGTGAATATCAATTCAGCTGAATGGCTGGACTCACTCCTCGCCTGAACCGTCGTAGCCCGGCTGACCATTTTGGAATACCTGCCGATCAACTGATAGGCGATTGCCGGGCTGACCATCCCGATCAGGTATCGTTTGATGATACTCATGCTGTCAGAATCAACCGTAAAGCGACCGACCTGCCGTGGAAGATCCTTGCCGGGGATGAGACGTTTGAGTTCGGCGTGAAACCGGTTGGCCTGGTGTTGATTGAACCAATGGGCCGGGTCTTCGATTTCGAATCGGGTCATTCCCGCTTGGGACAGCAGGCGGTCGATGTTCACTTCAGGGTGATGGCACTCAAGGTATCGAAGATAGGTGTGAAAGATCTGACTGTTGTAGACCGGCGTTGTCCGGGTTGGCACCCCGTGGGCCTTCTCTCGGGCGGTTCCCGTCCCGGATGCCCGATGTATCCGCTGGCAACTATGGGATTCAAAGGGTTCTCTATGGGAGCAGGATGAGTTTAGCCCACCGGATTGGTCGTGGTTATGGCGTATCATTGGCTCCGGGCCCGGGCCGAGAGTTCATTTTAGGTGCACAGCCGCTGCGCGTCATTGGATCCTATCGACGCAGGACGATGGGTGATTCGAAGACAATCGACCATGGAAGCCCGCCGTGGGCCTCTCCGGATAGATTGATCAGGGGCTTCATTTCATTCTAAATAATTACGGTTGGATCGATGATCAACAGTGGGGCTTTAACAAAGCCACATATTGAAGTCAATCATCCCCTTCCATTGATCCGGAGACGGATTCAGGGGACCTATTCCGACAACCATCGCCTGATTCGTTTAACGACATCCCAGGAATAAGGGGCTCTCCGGCACGGCAGAAGGGTGTTATTGGTAAAAACAGGATCAGAATCAAGGTCATATCGAGAGGATCGAACAGCCTCTCCCCACAGTTTTGTGCCCGGGATTGGCGTGAAATAGGCCGGTATCGGCCTGACCCCCATTTGTTTGACCCGGAGAATGGCCTCTTCGATTTCTCCGATGGGTTGGTTCGGCAAGCCAACCAGAAGATATGCGCCCAATTCGTCTTTTCCAAATCCTGCCGCCTTGAGGTGTTCAACGGCGGCCTCGAATTGCTCGATGCTCGTTTTCCGATCCAGCATACGCCGTCCAGTGGTTTCAAGCCCCAGTCGAACCGTCTGGAAACCGGCTCGTTTAAGCAATGTGGCGATCTGTGAGGTAACCGCCCGGATGTGAAGGGCGTTAGGGGTGTGGAAACGGATGGTCTCCGGCATTCGGGCCAGACGGTCCAGCAAGGGCAGTGCATGGGCGTCGTCCGCCAGCAGCGCATCATCGTAAAAAGCGAAATCTATGACACCGTGCCGATGATGCCAGTGGCGTATTTCCGATTCGACGCGGCCAGGAGATTGAATCCACCTTCCCGGGCTCAACAGTGGTGAGGCGCAATAGTCGCAGGAAAAGGGGCAGCCCACCGATGATAGCAGGGCGACAAATGGAATCCGGGTCTGAAGATCGAACGCCGGCAACGGATAAGCGTCTAAGTTGGCATTCGACCAGTGGACGGCCAGCGGAGTCCAACCGGTCTCCTCCGCCGCCAGGTGGACGATATCTCGACCCGTAAACCCCGACACCACTCGGTCCGCACCGGAGTGAGCCACTGCGTGGTCCCGGCAAAGCGTGGCATAGATGCCTCCAAGAACGATGGTCGTCCAGGGCCATTGGCGCCTCAATCGTCCGATGGTATCCGCCACCCCAGGGTACCAGTAAGTCATGATGGAGGTGACCAGAATCAGATCCGGCGCGGGAAGGGCCTTGAGATCCTCCTCGAACCATTCGAGTTTCACCCCATAGCGGCAGTAGCGCCGAGGAATGTCATCGAGTCCCGGCGGTTTGGGCAACTCGGTTTTTTCATAGGGTCCGCGGCCGCATCGATTGGGATTGGGTGACTGTCCGCCCCTGGGGTGAAAACGGTTCAGGCAATCGTAGTAGGTCACCTTAAATCCGCTTTCTCTCAGGATGGCAGCCAACCCTAACAGCCCGAGGGGACTGGCCCAGACATCATATGCGGCGAAATCATGGATCCAGGGGTTGACGAGAAGGATATGAGGGGAAGTGGGGCTCAATAGCAGGCGGGTTCAGTCGTCTTCATCAGCGAAGTAAGTCATGGACGTTTTTTTGAGTTCCCGGATACTGAACAGGAGAGCGTAGCGTTCAACCCCTGTCTTTGCGGAAAGGCTCCGGGCCAGCTGTCGGCAGGCCGATTTGGTTTCCGCATGAATCATCGTGTAGAGATTGTACGGCCAGTGCGGTGCGGGATTCCTGCGGTAGCAATGGGAGATCCGGCGCTGAGATGCCATGATCTCCCCGACTTCCTCAATTCGGGATTCGCTCACCTGCCACGCACCCATCGCATTAGCGGCATATCCCGATTTTTGGTGCTTTAGGGTCGCCCCGAAGCGGCGGACGACCCCCCTCTTGCACAGATCGGCAAGGACTGATAGGAACGATGCTTCAGACATTCCCGATTGAGAGGCCAGTGCACCATAAGGGTTGGAGGCAACTGGAATATCCCCTTGAATGGCGGCGATCACCTTCTTCTCAATATCCGTGAGCATGGGGCCGGTATAGGGTTTTGTGGTCCCGAATGTCAAGACTTGACTGGATGGGTCTCCGGAAGAATTTTTGAGGTTGAAGGATTTCCTTGTTGAAATGATCGGTGTTCCGCACCACCAACACAGCTAAGTGATCCAAAGGAGGCCTTTATCCGTGGCGCCCGGCTCAACCATTTTTACCCTGAGACCCCTTTCGCTTGCGCGATGTGTCACATGGACGATCGTTCTTTTCTTGATATCGATGATGAGCCTTTCAGGCAGCGGTTTGGCGGTTCCTGACCAAGAGGCGGTCACCATCGACAGCCTTTCGAGCGAATCCGAACAGATCCGAACCCTTATCGACAGCCGAAGTTCCATTAGCGCGTTTACCTGTGCCGGAGAACTCATCTGCGGCATCAGTTTGTTGCCCGACTTCTATCGGCGGCGGCACTACGAACCTGCATGGATCACCTCTGAGCAGGTGTCATCCCAGGCCTACGAGTTGTTGACGACCATCCGCAGCGCGAAGGACTATGGCCTATCTCCTTCGGATTACCATCTGTCGGCTATTGAGCAGCTGGTTGAAGAGATCGATTTGAAGCATCAACTGGGGATGCCCATCGATGTCAAAATCCTGGGAGAGGCGGACATACTCATGACGGATGCCTTCCTGTTGCTTGGATCCCACCTCTACGGGGGAAGGGTGAATCCGGAAACGATTCACAGTGAGTGGGTGGCCTTCCAGTATGAATTGGATTTGAGCCGCTTGCTGGAGGAGGCGATTGAAACTCAGCGTGTAAGGCAAGCCCTTGGCGATCTGCACCCGTCCCATGTCGGGTATGTCGGGATGCAAAAGGCCTTAGCGACATACAGGGCAATTGCCGAATCCGGGGGGTGGCCTAAGGTTCCCGATGGAGAAAGCCTGAAACTGGGTGACGAAAATCCCGTTGTCGAGGCCCTGAGAGCGCGGCTAAGGGTGTCCGGCGATCTGACCGACGAGAATCACGATAATGGGTATCACTTCGATATCTCCATAGACCGGGCGGTCAGAGCCTTTCAGCGGCGCCACGGGATCGAAGCTGACGGTGTCGTCGGTAAAAAAACCCGGGAACAATTGAATATTCCCGTGGAGGAGCGCGTCCGGCAGATCGAAATCAACATGGAGCGATGGAGATGGATTCCCCATAATCTGGGTGAGCGATATCTTTTAGTCAATATAGCCGACTTTTCCCTGAAAGTGTTTGAAAACGGCCGGCCGGCATCCGAAATGAAAGTGATCGTTGGAAGGCCCTTCCGCAAAACGCCGGTATTTAGCAGCCGCATGACCTATTTGGTGCTGAACCCTTACTGGAATGTACCCTACAAGCTCGCCGTTGAAGATCTGTTGCCAAAAATTCAACAAGACCAAAATTTTATTAAGGATAATGGTTTTCGCATATTTTCCGACTGGTCTGACGCGGCGGTTGAGTTGGACCCCCTCGCCGTCGATTGGCATCGGTTCGATCGCCGCAATTTCCCCTATCGGCTGCGTCAGGATCCGGGTCCTCAGAATGCCCTGGGCCGCATCAAGTTCATGTTTCCCAATAAATTTGCGGTCTATCTCCACGACACGCCCTCTCGCAGGCTTTTCGAGGCCACCAGCCGTGGGTACAGCTCTGGCTGTATACGGGTGGAGCGACCCGTCTGGTTAGCGGAATTTGTGCTGAAAGGCCAGGATGAATGGAGCTTCGGACAGATCGAAGGCCGGCTGAACAGTGGAGAAAAACAGACCGTACAGCTAAGACGGCCCATCGACGTCCATCTGCTCTATTGGACCGCATGGGTGAGCGATGATGGGGTCGTTCATTTCAGAGATGACATCTACGGAAGAGACCTACCACTGGCGACCGCATTATCCGAGCGGTTGACTATCGGCTGATCCGCTTGTCTACCAGGCTCTTACCGGGCCGGTATCCACATGCACGAAATCAGATTTGGCATAATAACCGACGCCTCCCAGCCTTAGCTTCCTGGCAATCAGACGCAACCGATGGGTGGGTATCGAAGGGATGCGGATATCGATGGCTTGGCCTTGCATGTGGAAGCTTTTCTTTGCCACCCCTCGACTCTTTTGGCGAAGTTTGGCATTGGTGACGGGCGACCGGTAACCCGAGATGATATGGATCTGCGGCGAACCACCGACCCGCTCCCCAATAGCATGGGCCAGATCGATGAGTCTGGGGGATATGGGCCTGACGTCTCCCGTCCGGTGATCCCTTAAGATATGGTTGATGCGATTCAGTGCTTCTGGATGGTATCGATTGTTTCGGCAGTAGCAGACGCTCAGGTGCTCATTCGTGTGGGTGTTGTAAAATTGTATACGTCTGTCGGCAGGCGGTTTAATCGCAGCCACGGCTGCTGGAGATATGGGAAGACATAAACCCGAGAGGGCCAATAGGCTGGCTCTCAGAAAGCGCCGCCGTGAAAGTGAATGGTTACTCATCGGCAATATATTAAAATGCTTGTATAAATTTTCATTTTGTGGATTTTTGCGCATCTTATCCCATATCTCCGTCATGTCAACCCTTTTCACCATTCCTTTCCGGGAGCCTTTAAATCTGAAACAAGACAGACAAGATTAGCAAAATAAGTACCAAATTTGCGGGGCGTTCTTATGATGGGGTTTCGACACCTGCGCAATGGCACCGAGCCCCAACGGCATGGTATCTTATTGTCCCGCAGTGCTGAGGTATGGGTACGGTTAGTCCAATCTCGATTTATCTCGCTAATTTCAAATGGGTTAAAATGTGTCCAGCATGCTTTGTAGCGGTGTCGGGGTGCTTGGTCGTCGCCAGTTTTTGGAGACTGGTAACCGCCTCCAAGGGAAGTTCGTTCCGATTCTGGAGCACTTGCTTGTACCATGCTGGTAATTCGGAATCGCAGCAGGTCTGGAGTTGATCTGCGAGGTCCAGGGCCAGGCGCCGATAGTCGGCGGTGGTTTCCGATGGCTTCCCACTCGGAAACAGCTGTGCAATGTGACTTTTGATGCGGTGATAGCGCATGATTGGGCGGGCGACAAAGGCAAAAAATACGTATCCAAAGCTTCCGATCGCCACCCCCAATCCAGCCCCTAAAACCAGTACCGGGTCCATTCGTCACCTCATCCGTTCGGTATGCCGGCGTCCCTTCCGCAACCGGCTCGGGGTATCCGTCGATAAAAGCCGGATAGTAAATCATACAATCTGTTCACTATGATATACAGTGTCGTGTCGACTTGCTCACCGGAATCCGTCGATGATCATCTGCCAATATGAAGCGCCCCTGATGAGGCCCTCAGCCTGGCGAGGATCTTCTGCTGGACTCTTGGCAGGGGAAGCTCGTCTGCCGATTCCAGAGGCAACCAGCGGAAAGCGGTCCCGCTCCTCGGCGTTACTTTTCCTTTTGGAGCGCTGCAGACAACGATTTCTGTCCGAACCCTGAAATGGGTGTATGCGTGGCGAACGGTCCCCAGGCAGACCATTCGCCTTACCGCAAGCCCAGTGAGGTCCCGGATTAAGCGTCGTCTTTCGTCTTCGGCGTCGCAGGGGCCGTGCAACGTTTCTCCGGGAAATTCCCAGAGTCCGCCCAAAAGGCCACGATCGGGCCGCTGAATAAGAAGCAGCTGTTTCCGTCGCCAGATCACGGCACTCATCATGGGGATTTCTGGCACCGGTTTTCTTTTGATCCGCGTCGGAATGGAGGCCGTCACTTTTTCTTGGAACGCCCGGCAGTGTTCTCTGACTGGGCAAGCCCTGCAGTTGGGATACCGCGGCCTGCAGATCAGTGCCCCCAATTCCATGATCGCCTGGTTGTAGTTTCCGGGGTCATTGAGGTGCAACAAGTCATCGGCGACTGCCTGATAGGCGCCGTGGGTGCTTTGGTGATTGACCGGCCACGTCTTCAAAAGAATCCGCGATAAAACACGCTTGACGTTGCCATCGACCACGGCAAGGGGATGGCCGAAGGCCATGCTCATCACTGCATTGGCGATGTAAGGACCCACACCGGGCAACGTCCTGAAGTCATGAACGTTTTCTGGAATCCGGCCTCGAGTGGATTCCATCAATCCTCGGCATGCCCGGTGGAGATGTCTGGCTCTGCTGTAGTAACCGAGGCCTTCCCACAGTTTTAGCACAGTCTGTATGTCTGCTGAAGCCAGTGCGGATACTGTGGGGAATCGGTCCATAAACCTCAGATAATAAGGGATGACTGTCTGGACCTGGGTTTGTTGAAGCATGACTTCGGACACCCAGATCGGGAATGGGTCTCGGGTCTTCCGCCAGGGCAGCGCTCGCTGGTTATCATGAAACCAGGATAGGAGGCGGTGATGAAATATCGCTATTTCGTTTGGGGTCATGGAAAATGTGTCCCGGTGAAATGAAGCCCGGCATAGTTCATGACGTCAATGGTTACAAGGAAAAAATGAATCCGCGGCCTGGATCGCCCCTGGGCACGGGAGTGCCTTATTCCCGTTGTCAAAGCCGATTTATTCGGGCGGTGCCGATATGGCCGTATGGCGGCAGGGTATTTATCCGGTTGTCTTCAATGGGGTGTCCAATGGTGAAATGATACAGACTTTGCCAGGTGTTCGATGCCAACCCCAACAGTTCGTGAACCGGATCGTCGAAATAGCAGCCGATACCGGTCCCCCTGACCCCTTGTGCTTCCGCAGCCAGGTAGAGGACATGTCCGATCATGCCTGCTTCCCAGAAAAGCTGCGGATATCGCCACGGGTGCTTCTTGAGGGTCTCTTCGAATCGTCCTACCATCATCAGCGAGAAACAGCCGTCTCCTGCAATGGCCTGATGGCAGCACAGCCGGGTTGCAGTGGTTTTGAAATCACCGCGAGCCAACCTGTAGAGGGGAAAGCCCTTATCGATAATCTCCCAGGAATACGACTGTCTTGAGTGGGCTTTCAGATCGTCGAGATGACCGGGATGTCGTATCCATCCGTAGAGCCCCTTCTCGAGTCCGTCCACCTCATGGACAAATACCATCAGGCTGATTTCGGATCGGAACCCGGAATCGAAGGGGGGGGATGTGTCGAGGGGCAGGGTGGGGCAGAGAATCGAGATCATCTGTTGGAGCGTTACGGGGCATTTCGGCTCGAACGCGACAGCGCTTCTGCGCTGTCGGATAATGGAGGCCGAGGGAATAAACAAAGGGCAAGATGCCGTGTGGGCCGTGCCGGGCGCCTTGCTGTTCGTGTCAAGAACCGTCGTGGGCTTTCCGAGGATTTCTGCCGTCCGGTATATGTGATGCCATCGAACCGGACTGCCACCGAGAGGGGCCGGGCGGCCCTGCAGGGGTTGACCGGAAACTGCGGATATAAACGCAGGGGGGAGTGCGTTGGGGATCGATCCCGTTGCCGGTGCCGACACCCAACCGATCAGGTCGGTGTATTCTTCTTCGCCGTCAAGCCACTGAACGCGGTTCCCTGCCGTGAGTCGTCTCATCTCCGGTTCACCAAGGCCGTCGAGAACCGTAAGGCGCCACCCCCAGAGCCTTGCAGAGAAGCTCAGTGCCGCAAGGGCGTGGCCGATGTCAAGATGGCAATACCGATAGGCCCGTTCACCGTACTTCCAAGCTTCCCGCCAATAGATGGTGGAAAGAGCGATTAAAACCCCTCTGCCGCCAAAGTGGTCATCGAGGATCGAAGCGACGGACGGCGGCACTGAGAGTCGGGTTTCGAGGCAATGGTCGTAGGGCGAATAGTGGTAAAGAGCACTTTTCAGATGGGCTAGGGGTGGGGGCAGCAGATAGAGTTCCGTCGGGTGAAGATTTCCGCTGGAAGGGTTGATTCTGAGAGCCCATTTGCTGTCGCCCTGTGCCTTCCAGGCGGAAAGCCCCATGGACAGCTCCAGGAAACCGGAGAGGCTGGCAAGGTCGACGGAAGACGCTGCCGGTGGCTTCGGGACGGAAAGTCCGGCGGCCGCCTTCGGGGGGTCGTCTTTGAGCAGAGGGAGAGCTACCCTCAAGGTATCCTCGTGAAACCGGAACGGACTGGGTTGGTTTCCCCAGTCCATATAACCTGCCGACCGCGCATATCGATGGAAATGATGCTTGGTGCGGTTGTGAAAAGCAACCGCTGCCTCAAATGCGGATTGCCGGTCGATCATGGGGCGTTCTCCCCGAGACACATGCGGTTGGGTGCAAAGGAACATGCCGGTGACGATTCAAGCCCTCTCACCGCAGTCCTCGACGGCGGCAGCCAGCTGCATCATATGGCGTTTTTCGGCCTGAGCGATGGCGAAGAAGGTGTCCCTTGCAGAACTCTCTGAAACGGTTTCCGCCAGCCGCCGATAGAGGTCGTAGGCTGCAACCTCAATGTCGAGGGAAAACTCCAGCACCGTCAGGCATTGTCTGACGGCTACCTTGCCGATGCGATCCAGCGCGTCTTCAAGGCGGGAGCCGCCCTCAATGATTTCACCTGTCATTTGCTCGAAGACAACCTTAAAAGGGGGAGCTTCGGGCACGTTGCGCCTCCAGAAGCCGTAAACCAATCGGGCGTGGGCTTCCTCTGCATTCACCAAGTCGGCGATCACCGGGGTGAAGGTGCTGTCCGGATACCGCTCGATCAGACCTTTGTAAAACCGATAGGCCCCTTTTTCGAGATCCATGGCTCGCCCCATAAAGGCGTGGTCATCCAGGGTGCCCTCGAAGATCTCTACCTTAGGCATGCCGGAAGCAATGCCGCCTTCCCACGCCAGCATGCCGCCGTCCAAGTGAATGATCGCCCCCTCGGTCACCTCGGCTTCTTCGGCCAGCAGAGCGGCCATCTTCGATCGTGACCCTGAGTGGCAGTAGAAGATGAGCTCCCTGTCTTGAGGCAGATGGTAAATATTGGCCTCGAATTCCATCAGGGGCATCAGCTGCGACCCTGGGAGATGGCCTTCGGCGTATTCATGGGGCTGACGAACATCGATCAGAAGATAATCCTTCTCGCGGCGATTCTCGATATGGCGTTTGAAATCGTCGGGGGTGAGGTTGGTTACCCGGGAGAAGGTCATCGTGCCTCCTTTCGATAACCGCTTGGGAGCCTCGCCGCCCATCGGCGGTGCAGCGGATTCAGGGGGTGATGGATGGGTGTCTCAGTGCTCGATGACTTCACAGATACAATCGTCCCGATTGCATCGGTTGCATACATAGCGGGATGGTGGCGGCGGCGGCTTTTCTGATGGTCGGCGAAGCGCCGCAATGGCAATCCATCCGACAACAACGGCAATCACAGAAATTCCGACAATGACCGCTTCCATGAGGCTCTCCAATGCGTGACGGGATGGTTGGCACTACCCGATATGAAAGATTCCCGAGGCGATGAAAGGTTCGTCTTCGGTTTCGATGGTTTGAATGATTTTGCGGTTCAGCCGGCGCTTCATCTCTGCGATGGTTTCCCGATTTTTGTCGAGGGCTTCGGCAAACTGCATCGCCTCATCCACCACTGTTTCTGGTGGACATGCCTTTAGAATGATGTGATGGGCCTCGCATTCCTCGGCGGTCAACCGCACTCCGGTTAGCTCCATCAGATCTAGTTGATAGCGGGGTATGGCCTTACCGAGAATGGCATTCATTCCGGGCAGGAAGGGAATATTGATGTCGATCTCCGGCAGACAGAAAAATCCCCGTCCTGTCTGCATGAACCGAAAATCAAAGGCACAGGAGAAGATGGCTCCACCGGCAAATGCATGGCCGTTGATAGCGCCTATGGTGATGGCCGGGAAGCTGAGCATTCGGACGAAGAGCCGGTTGAGGAGGCGAAAAAAGTCTTTAGCCGTTTCGATACCACCGTTTTGCAGTATGGGTGAGAGCCATTCAAGATCGATACCGTTGGAAAAAATGTTTTCGTGGGTGGAATGGGCCACGACAACCGTTGCGGAGGTGCGATGTTCAATATCGTCCAGAACGTCCAGGAGCCCTTTGATAAAATCTGGGTTGAAGCGGTTGTCACCGCTGTTGAGGGATATGACGGCAACCTGTTTCTTTAGGACGTATTCGATTTTAGTCATTGGGGACTCTCCATTGAAGCATCGATGGCTGACGGTTTCCGATGGATTCAAACTTGACGGTCGAGGTGCTCGGGTAGCCCGGATGGATGTGGCGGTACCCTTACGGCTCTGAAGGTGACCGTTTAATAGGTTTGGAGAAGACTGGCTACTATCCGTCGCTCGGGATTTTTAGTAGAAACCCTAACATGATGGGGCAGCGATACCATTTCGGTATACCGCCGTCAACCGTGGAGTGGAAACGGGCAATGCCACCCTTTGCATTGCCCGTTCTTGGAAGGAACCTGATGAAAAAAAGTCAGCCGCAGGTGCCCGAGGAGGCACAACCGCCGCAGGCGCTTGCACCCGCACTGAAATCAACGTTACATGACAAGCGGAACCCAATATCAACGAAGTCCACTTTGATGGGCTGCACCCTCTCAACGAACTCTCGATCGATAACATACTTGAAGCCTTCGATGTCGAAAACCTCATCCGTTTCCTTAGGCTCATCCAGAGCCATAGCCAGTGAGGGGCCTCCTCAGCCGCCGGAATTGAGAAAGATGCGGATCGGAGATGCCTCCTTATCCTTGAAATACTCAGCCACTTGCTGAGTGGCCGCCTGGGTTACTTCGATCATGGTAATCCTCCTTTGGACGTCGACTCTGCGGTCAACCCATGCCAACAGAGTCCGTAACGAAATTAACAAGGGTGTACTTTAATGATTGGAGGGCATTTGTCAACCACTTCGGTATATTCTGCCTTGAAAGTCATCGCTGCTTGGCCGTCAACGGTACCTGGAGATTTCCAAATCATAAACCTGCCTGTCGTTCTCCGAAAACAGGACGAATAACACCGTTTCGATGCTGCCGGCGGTACCCTCAAGACAGCGGAGGGTCGCGGAAACGGCTATTTTGCAGGCATCGGCGATGGGATAGCCGTAAACCCCGCAGCTGATGGCGGGAAAGGCGATCGATTTAATGCGATGACCGGCAGCGAGGGCGAAGCAGTTGCGGTAGCAATTCCAAAGAAGGGATCGATCCCCCGGCAGCCCCCGGTATACCGGTCCGACGGTGTGGATGACGTGCCGGGCCGGCAGCCGGTATCCGCCCGTGAGGCGCGCTTCCCCGGTGGGACATCCGCCAAGGCTCCGACACTCGGCCAGAAGGTCGGGACCGGCTGCCCGGTGAATGGCGCCGTCCACACCGCCTCCCCCTCGGAGGCTGCTGTTGGCTGCATTAACGATCGCATCGACAGCCACACGGGTGATATCGTCCTGGATCACCCTAATTCGATCGATGGGGCTGATGGTCATGTCAGGCCTTCTTCCAGCCGATGGGTCGTGGACTTATAAGTCATAGAGGGTTTCATCTCGGGAGGGGGCCGGCCGCTTGGCGCCCCCGCCCCCTTTCCGGGACTTCAGCTTGAAGGGGTCTTCTCCTTCGAGGAGGTCGCCCATTTCTTCCTCAATTTTTTCGGGCTCCTCCCCCCGTTCCATGCGGGCCAAAGCCTCCTCCATCCCGTCTCCAAGATCAATCCCCGTCATGTCCTTCAATTTCCGCATGACCTGGGCCGCCTGCCTTGGGTCGTCCTCATCGATGTTTCCGGCCTCGCCGGCCAGCATGTGCATGGCCTGCTCCATTTTGGACTCGTCGAAGGGCAAGTCCTCTATTCCCTCGCCCTCCTTCGCCCGGCCAGTGAACGCGAACGTGGACATCTGACGGTCGAGCTTTTCCATTTTGCATTTCGGACAATTGGGTGTCTTCCGGGTGTTGACGGTTCGGGAAAAGAAATTGAACAGGGTGTTGCATCTTTGACAGTAAAACTCATAGATAGGCATACGTCACTCCCTCGGGATCCTGGGCCGGAATAATCCATCATCGGCAAGATTCTCGCCCCTACCGGTTGAAGTCAGCAATATGCAATTTTTACCCTCAAGGCGAATGCCTGTCAATCGACTCCGAGCCTGGGACGCTTCCGTCATAATTCAGGGGTGAGTCATGTCGGGATTATCCGGGTTTATCGGGGACGGCGGGAGGGGTTCGCCCCCCGCAAACCCTTGACGCCCCAGGCCCTTTCTGCTATGGCAGCCGCACTTTGACTGGCTCTGCAGCCGCCTCCGCGTCCGGTCTCTTTCATGGCGGGCCGGATAATTCTTGGATCGAACCTTAGGCGGCGATCGGATGCCATCCCTATCTCGTCAGCGACCTCAGGACGGTCAACGGACCGCATGAAAGGAGAGCACCCGCTATGGAGCGCACATTGTCGATCATCAAACCCGACGGGGTAGCCCGGGGGATTGTCGGTGAAGTTGTCAAGCGACTGGAGAGCAACGAATTGAGGATCGTTGCCATGAAGATGATTCACATGTCAAAATCTCAGGCCGAAGGGTTTTACGCGGTTCACAAGGAGCGACCTTTTTTCCCCAGTCTGACCGATTTCATGTCTTCCGGGCCCTGCGTCGTCATGATTCTCGAGGGGGAAAACGCCATTGCCCGATACCGCGAACTCATGGGGGCCACCAATTATAAAGATGCGGCGCCGGGAACCATTCGTGCGGAGTTTGCCACCGACATCGAGAAAAACGTGGTTCACGGCTCTGATTCGCCGGAAACCGCGTCTTTCGAGACCGGCTACTTCTTCAATCATCTGGAGTGCATCGGCTGATGACCGATGGGGGGCATCTCGAGCGGATTCGCATTGTTTTGAACCGTCCCCGCTTTCCCGAAAACATCGGCGCCGCCGCCAGGGCGGCTCTGAATATGGGAATCAAACGGCTGTCGGTGGTGGCCCCGGAGAACTACGATCTCCCGCGAATCCGAATGTTGGCGACCCATGCCGCAGGCGACATGGTGGATCACATCCATCGGTGTGACACCCTCGCCGAGGCGGTGTCGGACTGCGGTTTTGTCGTGGGCACAACGGCCAGGCTCGGAGGAGAGCGAAAGGTCACTCTGTCGCCGCCGGTAATGGCGAGAGAGGTGGTGGCCCTTTCCAAAAGCAACCAGGTGGCGGTGGTGTTTGGAAGCGAGGACAGGGGGCTGACCAATGAAGACCTGAGGCGCTGCCACAAGCTGGTCACCATCCCGACGGCATCGTTCTCCTCCCTGAATCTGGCCCAGGCGGTCATGGTGATTTGCTACGAGATTTCCAGCGTCACATCCGAATCCGGCGCGCCACAGGCCCCGAGATTGGCGAGTCGTCATGAGCTCGACGGCATGTACGATCAATTGAGGGACATTCTGGTCCGCATTTCCTATATCAACCCGGAGAATCCGGACTACTGGCTCAATCGGCTGCGCCAGTTCTTCACCCGGATTCAGCTCAGGGCGAGGGATGTCAGTATTATCAGGGGAATCTGCCGTCAGGTGGACTGGTACGCCCGGAAAAATTATGAGGACGGAATGAGGGCCGGATTGGCGGGATCTTCCCGGCCGGACGACAAGGAGGTCAAGTGAGGCTGATACGATACGGCGACAGGGGTGAAGAGCGGCCCGGCATTTGGGTCGGGAGAAATGTCATCGACCTGTGGCATCACTTCCCTGAGATGCCGGACATCGGTCAAGCGTTTTTCAGAGACCGATGGCCGGATAGGATTCGCGATATCAAGGACGAGGGACGGCCCCTCACCGAGAGGGTCGGCTGCCCTCTGAGCAACCCCTCTAAAATAATATGTTTGGGAAAGAACTACACGGAGCACGCCAGGGAGGGGAATTTCGATCCCCCGGAGCGCCCTCTGATCTTCTGTAAAACGCCCAATACCTTGAACGGGCCCTACGATCCCATCGAGATGCCCCGCAGCACCGGTCAGGTCGACTGGGAAGTGGAACTGGCGGTGGTGATCGGCACCGGGGGCAAACGGATACCCAAAGCGGAGGCCATGGCTTGCGTGGCGGGTTACATGGTCATGAACGATGTTTCCGGGCGTGAGGCTCAGTTCAGGGATTCCCAGTGGTTCCGGGGCAAATCCTTCGACACGTTTGCGCCGATGGGCCCTGCGGTCGTGACCAGTGACGAGATTCCAAACCCCCACGCCCTCAGACTGACTGCGAAAGTGGATGGTCGGACGATGCAGGACGGCACCACCGCCGACATGATTTTCGATATCCCCACCCTCATCGCCGATATCAGTGAGGACATCACCCTGACTCCCGGAGATGTGATCTCCACCGGAACGCCCGCAGGGGTAGGAATATTCAGGGATCCGCCTGTCGTTCTCGAAGCGGGAAATGTGGTGGAATGCGAAATCGAGGGCATCGGCACCCTTGTAAACCCCGTGATATAGAGGGGGAGCTCTGACGGTTTGCCGGGCCGCTCTCAGTAGCGGGCATCGGCGTAGTTGACCCAGCCGCCTGCAATGACCAGCTCATGATCGAACCTTCCGAGATCGAAGGGAATGGTCGATGCTTCCTGTCCTGCCGAAAAGGTCAAGGTTCGGGCCGCCAGATCGGTGCGGACCGTGGTTTCCTTTTCGGCAAACGTCTGAAACAGCCTCTCGATGGTGTCCGTCGGAAGCTCCACGGCCATCATTCCGCAGTTGAACATGTTCTGACGGAAAATCCGGGCAAAGTTTTCCGCTACCACCAAATGAATTCCGTTGACCTCCAAGGCCCATGGCGCATGCTCCCGGGAAGAGCCGCACCCGAAATTGGAACGGGAGACGATGGCCTGCCGGCCCCTTAGCGACGTCGAGGCATCGAAGTCGTCAAGGGTCAGGCCCTCCATCAGGTGAGGGCCCAGTGCCTCCTTGGCGCTTTCTGTCAGATACCGGGCCGGTATGATTTCATCGGTGTTGATATCCGAACGATTTAAGAACAGCACGCTGCCGTCGAAGGACTTCATGGATGCCTTACTCCTTGGTGAACAGGGGGGAATTGGCGATATGGCCGGCAATGGCCGTGGCCGCTGCCGTGGCCGGGCTCATCAGATGCACCATGCCGCCTTTTCCCATTCGGCCATTAAAATTCCGATTGGTGGTGGCGGCGCAGACCTCACCCTCCGCCAAAACCCCGTTGCTCATGCCGAGACATGCACCGCAGGTGGGGTTTGTCACGCAGAAGCCTGCGTCAATGAAAATGGCCATCAAACCCTCGTCGATGGCCTGTCTGAAGACGGAAGGGGTGGCAGGCGACACGATGCCTCGAACCGTCGGGTGAATGGTCCGGCCTTTTATGACGGCCGCCGCCGCCCGAAGATCCTCGATCCGGCCATTGGTGCAGGATCCGATATAGACCTGGTCCACCGGCTCCCCGCTCATCTCTCTCACCGGTTTGACACTGTCAGGCCTGTACCCAAAGCTGGCCAGGGGCTCGAGGCGGCTGCAGTCGTGGTCGATCACTTTTTCATACCGGGCGTCCGAATCGGAGTGGAGTTTCATGAAGGCCCCAAGGGCATGGTCTCGGCTTTCATATTCTGTCCGGACCCATGGCCACAGGTAGTCTAGGGTGACCTCGTCGGGGGCACAGATGCCGCAGGTGCCGCCGGCCTCGATGGCCATGTTGCACAGGGTCATCCGGGCCTCCATGGACATGGCCTCCACCACCGGCCCGGCAAACTCGATCACCATATTCGTGGCCCCGTCGACGCCGATGCGCCCGATCACGGCGAGAATGACATCCTTGGCAAATACCCCGGGAGGAAGATTTCCGGTGAGATTGATTCGCAGGGTTTCCGGTTTCCGAAAC
>JASFIA010000005.1:0-16944 GCA_050122915.1 Desulfobacterales bacterium
GGCGATGCCCACCAGGGGTATGAGAACGGAAAACAATACTGTCGGCACATGGAAAAACGTGTAGGCCGCCGGCGAGACGAGCGCTGATTCCATGAAGAACCCTCCTTTATCACAGATCACTAGAACGACCAGAAAACTGAATGAATACTCATTCAGAATAATCGAGATTCACCGGACCGTCAAGCAAAAAATGGCTCGGATAGCGGAGCCGCTGACGCACGGGCCATCCCGGACCAGAGATCGACCATCGGGGGGGGAAGATGCGACGGACATAAAGAACGCTCATCGGGGATCGGTCGCATCCGATCTGAAAGGTTCCCTAAAGCCCTTCGCCCCGACCCCATGCACCCTGCCGACGGTCCTGCATGGGAAGGCGGCACCCACCGTCATGGAAACGAAAATCCCTGTCGAGTTCAAATGACGTAAAATACCTTGACAATTCAAGAGACCCGCATGTAAAAATGAATATTCATTCATTTTTCCGGCCTGATTACTGCGTCAATTCATCCAGAGCACCTTGGGATCTACAGGGTCGGGGGCCGGCAACTGTCAACCGGGAGGGGAATGCAAAGGAGGCCCATGTGACCAACGAGATCCGATACGAGGACAAGCCTTGGCTGAAAAACTACGAGAAGGGGGTTCCCGAACGCGTCGACTTCGACGATATCTGCCTTCCCGAGTTTCTGGATCAGACGGCAGCTGCCTTTCCCGACCAAATGGCCCTTTCTTTTCAGGGCTACACCATCACCTACCGACAGTTGAAGGAGATGGTCGACCGGGCGGCCGCAGCTCTGTCGGCCATGGGCATCGGGCCGGGGGATCGGGTGGCCATCCTTCTTCCCAACCTCATTCCCTGCGTGGCGGCCTATTATGCCATTCTCAGTATCGGGGCCGTGGCCGTCATGAACAACCCCCTCTATTCGGACAGGGAATTGGACCACCAGTTCAACGATTCCGAGTCGAAGGCTCTCATCACTCTCGATCTTCTGGGAAACCGGATGATCGATCTGAGACCCCGGACCAAAATTCGACAAATCATCATTACCTCAATCGGCGACTATCTGCCCTTTCCCAAGAATCTCCTGTTTCCTATTGTGGGAAAGCGGAAGAAACTGGCAGCCGACGTCAAGTCCTCCGAGGAAGTGTACCGCTGGAAACAGTGGATCGGAGGCCCTGCGGCCGCACCTCCGGCTAGGGCCACGACCCTGGACGACCTGGCCCAACTCCAGTATACGGGAGGCACTACCGGGGTCTCCAAAGGGGTGATGCTGACCCACGGAAACCTCAGCCGACAGGTTCAAGACATTCGTGCCTGGTTTCCCGGCCTGAAAGCGGGAGCGGAAACCATGCTGGGGGCCCTTCCATTCTTCCACGTATTCGGCATGTCCACCACCATGAATTTTGCGATCTACATGGGATGGGGCAATGTTCTGGTGCCCAAGCCCCAGCCCGACCAGCTCTTGGAAGCCATATCCAGATACCGGCCCACCTTCGCTCCTTTGGTGCCGACCATGTTCATTGGCCTTCTCAACCACCCCAAAATCGACCAGGCGGATCTTACGAGCATCAAGGGGTGTTTCTCGGGCAGCGCCCCCCTCCCGGTGGAGGTCATAAGGGATTTCGAGAAGAAAACCGGCGCCGTCATCGTTGAAGGCTACGGGCTGACGGAGAGCTCTCCAGTCACCCACGTCAACCCCTTTCAGGGAACCCGAAAAGTGGGCAGCATCGGGCTGCCCATTTCCGACACCGACGCCAAAATCGTCGACCTGGCGGACGGCACCCGCGAGATGCCCGTCGGGGAAAGCGGAGAGCTCTGTATCAGGGGGCCCCAGGTGATGAAGGGATACTGGAGGCGCCCCGAGGCCACCCAGGAAACCCTCCAGGACTCCTGGCTCTTTACCGGGGACATCGCCACCATGGATGAAGACGGTTACTTCTTCATCGTGGACCGGAAGAAGGACATGATCATCTCCGGCGGCTACAACGTTTATCCCAGGGACATCGAGGAGGTGATTTTCGAGAACCCGAAAGTGGCCGAAGCCACCGCCATCGGGATCCCCCACCCCACCAGAGGGGAGCAGGTCAAAGTCTTCATTGTCTTAAAGGAGGGTGAAACCGCCACCAAGGAGGAAATGATCGAGTTCTGCAAGGGCAAGCTTGCCGTCTACAAACTGCCGACGGAAGTGGCGTTTCTTGATGAACTTCCCAAAACAAATGTGGGCAAAGTGCTTAAAAAAAATCTGAGAGCCATGGAGGCCGAAAAAGAAAACCGGTAGTCCGTTCCCGCCCAGGTTGCCCGCCACACCCCCCACGCAGCACCGTGCGGCGCAGCTGGCTCTGTTCGGGGCCTATAGTCCCTTTAGGGAGCAGTTTGGTGTCAGCGTCCCGCCTTCTTTCCCGGGGCAGAGAAAGAGGGCCTCTTGAGCGCGGCCCGCATCGGCAGATAGCACCAAAAGAACGGCCGCACCCCTTCCGGGGTGCAGCCGTTACCGGACCATGATGGTCCCCCGATGCGCAGGAGGTTTATTTCCCCCCGAAGGCCTCTTCAGAAATCGCCATCGCGGAGCCATTCATCTCAAGAATCGTGTCCATCCGGCCCAAGGTGACCGGGATGACCGTGGACGCAAAAAATTCGCACGACTGGAGCACCCCCTCGTAAAAGGCCTTGTCCTTGGATTTGGCCTTGGGCATTTTCTCGGCTGCAACCCGCGCTCTCCACAAAAGCTGCCATGCCATCACCACATCTCCGCAGACATCCATGAATGAATAGGCATGGGCAAAAGCGTCCATAACCTTCTCGCTCATTGCTGCGGCCCCCAGGTGCATGGCCACCTCGCCCAGCTTGTTGAGTGCGGTTTCGGTCTTGGCCGCCATGGGTGTCAACGCATCGATCTCCTTTGCGGCGGCGACGGCTTTTTGCATCTCCCCAAACAGATCCATGACGGCCTTGCCCTTGTTGAGGCCCAGTTTCCGCCCGAGGAGATCCATGGCCTGGATGCCGTTGGTGCCCTCATAGATCATGGTGATTCGACAGTCCCGCACCAGCTGTTCCTGCGGATATTCCCTAATGTAGCCGTAGCCGCCGTAGACCTGCAGGCCCATGTTGCAGACCTCGTAGGAACGGTCCGTGACATACCCCTTGGCTATGGGGATCAGGACATCGATGATCCCCTGCCACTTTGCCTTTTCTCCGGGATCATCCGCAATGGTGATCTGATCCTCACACCACCCCACGTAGTAGAGCAGACTTCTCATGGCCTGGACGTAGGTCTTCATGGACAGCAACATCCGGCGAACGTCGGGATGTTGGATGATCGGCACCGATGGGGCGTTCTTGTCGAAGGCCTGAAGCAGGTTTTTCCCCTGGACCCGCTCCCGGGCATAGCCGACGGCATTCATGTAGGACGCGCTCGCGCAACCCAGCCCCTGCTGCCCGACGAGCAGCCGGGCCGCATTCATCATGACGAACATGGCCCGCATGCCCTTGTTCTCCTCACCCAAAAGCAGGCCGCGGCATTGCCCCTTTCCACCCAAGGCCAGGGAACAGGTGGCGTTGGCATGGATCCCCATCTTCTCCTCGATACCCGTGCAGACCACGTCGTTGAAATCCCCGACGGTGCCGTCCTCGTTGACCCAGAACTTGGGCACGATAAAAAGAGAGATTCCTTTGGTGCCGGCAGGCGCCCCTTCGATTCGGGCCAGGACGGGGTGCACGATGTTCTCTGTGAGATCGTGCTCGCCTCCGGAGATAAAAATTTTGTTTCCGGTGATCGAGTAGGTGCCGTCGGGATTTTTTACGGCGGTGGCGGCAAGAGCCCCCACGTCCGACCCGGCTTCCGGCTCGGTCAGCAACATCGTCCCGGTCCATTCGCCCGAGTACATTTTTTTCAGAAACATCCGCTTCTGAAGATCGGTGCCGAAAGTCTCGATCAACTTGCCGGCGCCATGGGTCAGCCCCGGATACATCATAAGAGCGTAGTTGGCGCCATTGAAAAAATCGCTGGCGGCCAGGGACACCGATACCGGCATGCCCTGGCCGCCCCATTCGGGGTCCTCACACATGGCGATCCACTCGCCATCGACCAGGTGCCTGTATACCTTTTTAAAGCTGTCAAGGGTGGAAACCTTGCCGCCGTCGAAGGTGACCCCTTCCCGATCGCCTTCAACCTGGGTCGGCAGTATCTCTTTGACCGCGAGATTTCTCGCTTCCGAAATGATCAGATCGATGGTTTTCTTATTGAACTCTGCAAAGATGTCCGATTGGCTGATTTCTGCGACCTCGAGCTGCTCGTGGAGGACGAAATCGACATCCCGCCGGTCTGCAATGAACTGTGCCATGCGTCCTTTCTCCTTTGTTGTAATCAGTGGTCCGTTGCTGCCGGTGGGGATTCAACCGGCACATCGGTGGTTCCGATGCCTCGAATGAAGAGATCCACCAAGGGGTCCGCCATTGAGGCCAGATCGTATTGGCCGTCGGAGTGAAGCCAGGTGTTGATCACTTCATCCACGCTGCCGTTGATCATTCGCTTGACCAGCCCCACATAGAGGTCTTTGCGGATCGCCCCCTCCTGCTGGCCCTGCTCGATGATTTCCGATACCAGGTCGTGATACATCTTGGCCATTTCTCTGATCTGCTCCTCGGCCAACCGATGGGTTCGATGGGTTTCCGCCTGATAGAGAATGGCCATGAACCGGTCTTTCTGGAATTCTTCAAGGTGTCGGCGAATAAGGTTTTTAAGCTTGTCGATGGTCGTGTCCACCCGCTTGACCTCTTCCCGGAATCCGTCAAAAACCTGCCGGGTCTTGAATTGAAAAAAGTGAACCAGGATATCGTCTTTGCTCTTAAAATAAAGGTAGATAGTCCCATCGGCCACCCCTGCCTCCCTGGCGATTTGGGATATGGTGGACTCGTGGTACCCGTTTTCAGCGAAAACCCGCACCGCTGCCTCCAATATGCGCTGATATTTGTCGTTTCGGCCGCGGGCCTGCTGCGTCTCTGCTGCATGTCGTTCCATTGCACCTCTCAAAACATGAATGAATACTCATTCATTATCAACCCTGTCCTCGATTTGTCAAGGAGAAACTCCATCTGTCCCAGGTTATCTCACTTCCTCCCAATCAGAGGCTCCTGTGGTTCATAGGCGTGGGCAGCGAGGCCTTCCTTGATCCCTCACGCCCCATTAGCCTGACGATGAATGGAGGTTCATTAATCGAGCAATGAGCATGGGGATTGGTGTCCGTCCCCCCACGGAGCGGCTCGACCACGGGATTTCCCACTTCCGGCAGAGTATCGTTGATTTGTCTCGGTCTTTTTGAGAGAATACCGGCGGCTGCGCTCCGCTCCCGACAGCCCCATCGGCTTGCGTTGGGGGGCGGGTCACCTGCCGGGATCATTTTTCAAGGGCCAGCCGCCCGCTGCTCGGTACCCATTTGCCACCGTCAGCGGCGTCGCTGCGCCTGAAAGGAGCCGCCCCCATGGTGATTATCGATCTCGAGAATTCAACCGCCGAGAGTTTCGAGGAGCGGCTCCGGCGGTCCAATTCTTTTCTCCAGAACCTGCTTCTGAGCTCCGTGGATGCCGTGATCGCCGCCGACATGACCGGACGGCTCCTCATCTTCAACGACGCCGCATCGGAAATCAGCGGCTACACACCCGAAGAAGCCCTCTCCTCCCTGACAATCCGAGACGTCTACCCGGGGCACGCCGCCAAAGACATCATGACGATGCTCAGAAGCGGAAACCACGGTGGGAGAGGCAAGCTCAAATCGGTCCCGGTGGATTTCGTCACCAAAGCGGGGGAGGTCATACCGGTCAGCCTGAACGCCGCCATCGTCTATGAGAATGAACAGGAAATCGCCACCATCGGTTTCTTTCACGACCTGCGCGAAACGATCGAAATGAAAAAAGAGCTGGAGCGGACCCAGGTGCAGCTCCTCCAGGCGGAAAAGATGGCCTCCCTGGGAAAACTTGCCGCCGGCGTCGCCCACCAAATCAACAACCCCCTGGGCAGTATCACCCTTTTTGCCAAATTGGTCATGGAGGAGTATCCCCTGGAGGACGGCGCGCGAGAGGATATCCAGCGCATTTTACGGGATGCGGAGCGCTGCAAGGACACCGTTAAGGAGCTTCTCGAATTCGCTAGACAAACTCGCCAAGAAATGCGCCCCCTGGACATCAACCGGGCCCTGTCTCGCACCCTGTTTCTTCTGGAAAACCAAACGCTTTTCCAAAACATCGACATCGTCTGGGATCTGGCCGAAGCGTTGCCAAACGTCCACGCCGACATTCAGCAGGTCAACCACATGTTCATGAATATCATCCTGAATGCCGCCCAGGCCATGGAAGGAAAAGGGCGGCTTAAACTCTCAACCCGCAAATCCGAAGATGGCGATCGGGTAGTCATTCGGATATCCGACACCGGCCCCGGTATTCCCGAAGACATCTTACAGCGAATTTTCGAGCCGTTTTTCACCACGAAGGACGAAGGCAAGGGAACCGGTCTGGGTCTAAGTCTCGTCTACGGAATCGTGGAAAACCACGGTGGTACCATTCAGGCCGGCGCCAACGAACCGACCGGCACGGTTTTTACCATTGAGCTGCCCTTAACCCTTAACCCGATGGAGACGACGTAAGTGGAAACCGATTTGCCTCCCATCAATGTCCTGGTTATCGACGACGAAGAGGGTATTCGGATCGGGTCCAGCCGCATTCTGTCACGGATGGGCTGCGAGGTGACGACAGCATCACGAGGGGAAGACGGCTTGGAGATCATCGATAAAGCCCCCATCGCCATCGTGCTGCTCGATCTTAAAATGCCCGGCATGGACGGCATGGAGGTGCTGACCCGCATCCACCAGAAAAAGGAGGATATTCTCGTCATCGTCATTACGGGATTCGCCACCGTTGAGACCGCCATCGAGGCCATGAAACAGGGTGCCTACGACTTCATCCCGAAACCTTTCGAACCCGATCAGCTGCGCATCGTGATCAACAGGGCGAGGGAAAAACTGTCTCTCACCTGGGAAGCTAAAAAAGCCGAGCTGGAGCGGAGGCGGACCCTCTCCGACCTCGACACCGAAAAGAGTCGAACCCGAACGATCATCGAATTTCTTCCCAATGGGGTTCTCGTGACCAACGCAGAGGGCCGTGTGGTGCTGACCAACCCGGCCTTTTGCCGGCAGTTGGGTCTGCCGGAGAACACCTGTGCAGGAGGCCCCCTGTCGGACTACATACCCGATGACGGCCTCGCAACCCTGGTCAAGGATATCTCCCGCGGCCGCTACGTGGATTTCGAGGAGATCCCCTCCTATGAATTCGTCATGGGAGAGGACAAATACTTCATCGTCCGAGGCCGCCCCATATTGGGGGAGCGGATGGAGTGCCTGGGAGCGGTGGTGGCATTGGAGGATATCACCGCCATGAAGGTTCTCGACCGCCTGAAAAGCGAATTCGTGGCGAAGGTGACCCACGAGCTTCGCTCTCCGCTCTCCACCATCCACGAACAGCTGGCCATTGTTCTGAAGGAAATGGCGGAAGAAGAAGACGGCCTGGACCAGCATCTGCTTTTCCGTGCCAAAGAGAAGACAAAATCTCTCATCTCCACTATCGGCGATCTTTTGGATCTGTCCCGAATCGAGACGGGAAACGTCTGCGGCGAACCGAAGGATTTTCGGGTGGAAGAGCTGTTGACCAGCATCGTGGACTTTTTAAAGGTGAAGGCGACGGCAAAACGCCAAACCCTCACCCTGACCCTGCCCGACGAACCCCTTCCGGTGTTGACCGCAGACCCCCTCGCCCTGGAGAGCATCTTCGGCAACTTGATCAGCAACGCCATCAACTACACCCAGGAGGGAGGCGCCATCGCCGTCGCCGTCAACCGTGTGGGGGAAAACCTCAGGGTCGAGGTCAAAGACAACGGTTTCGGAATAGAGCCCAAATATCTCAGCAAAATTTTCGACCGGTTCTACCGGGTCAAAAACGATAAAACCCGCTTCCTCAACGGAACCGGGCTGGGTCTGCCCATCGTCAAAGGGCTGGTGGACTCCTTGAAGGGATCGATCGGCGTTGAAAGTGAACCCGATAAAGGCTCCACATTCACGGTCCATCTGCCCATCTGCGTATAGACCCCGTCTCTATATCAGGGGTTCGGAGTCATGGCAGGGCGTGAAGCGAAGAAAAAGCGGAGCCGCCATGCGGCAGTTACCCTATGTAAACGGCTCACGACACCGCGACGGCGCGTGGACTTTTTTGACAAGCGTTAATCCCGGCGGGCACATGCCTGCCGCCATCCTATGGAAGATGTGAGATGCCGTCCCAGACGCCCCTGGCTCCGTTTTACCATCCGGTTCGGGTTCGGTTCGCCGATACCGACCTCCAGGGCCATGCCTTCTTCGGCAGCTACTACACATACATGGACGAAGGCTTTTTGGCCTGCATCCGGGAATTGGGGTGTTCATGGCAAACCCTGGGCGCCATGAACCGAGAGATCGTCTATGTGGACAGCGGTTGCCGATTCACAGGCCGGTGCTACTTCGAGGATTCCTTGCGGGTGCATACGGCGATCACCAGGATCGGCACCACGAGCCTCACCGCCGAAATGGTCATCGTTCGAAGCCATGACGAGTCGACCGTGGCAAACGGATTCATTACCGGTGTCGTGGTGAACAGGAAGACGGGAAAACCGGCACCGGTTCCGGCAATCCTTCGGGAGGCCGCACAGGTATCGACAGGTGGCGGAAGGCAATGATGGCCCCTTTCCCGGCCGGGTCGCCGCACCAACAGGAGTCAGCCGATGACCGACAGTCTGCCTTTTGTTTTCATCGCCACCTCACTGGTTCTCATTGCGACCCCCGGACAAGACAGGGTGCTGGTGATGTCCCGATCCATCTCCCAGGGGTGGAAAACCGGGGTGGCGACCGGCGGCGGCGTGAGCAGGGGACTTCTCGGCCACGCCCTTCTGGCGGCCCTCGGACTGGGGGCAATCCTCCTGGCCTCAGAGGCCCTGTTCGTGTCCATCAAACTGATCGGGGCGGGCTATCTGCTCTATCTGGGGGCACGGCTCCTGGCAGGATGCGGAACGGATATCGGCGCCGGGAGCCTTCCCGAGGCCTCACTGCCTGCCATCTTTACCCAGGGGGCGCTCTCCAATCGGTCCAATCCCAAGATCACCATTTTTTATTTGGCCTATCTTCCCCAGTTCGTACCGCCGGACTTGCCCAACCCCACGGCCCAACTCCTTCTTCTGGGCGTGGCCTTTTCAGCCGTGACCTTCATGGTCAAGGGGCCGGTCGGCCTCTGTGCGGACGAGCTCTCAGGCTGGCGTCGGGCCAGACCACGGGTGATCGGATGGATCAACCGAGCCAGCGGTCTGGCGCTGCTGGCCCGTGGGGTCCGGCTGGCCATGGAGCCTCGCCAATGACCACGAAAGCCTTCGTTCGGTCCCGGGTGGCCATGACCTACTGGCAGGAGGACATCAACTGTGCCGCCACGTCACTGAAGGTATTGGCCGAGGCCTTCGGCGTCGGCCTTGCCCCGCAGGTCATCGCTGCCGCAACCGGCATGCACGGTGCCGGCCGCTACGGCGCCCAGTGCGGTCTGGTGGAGGGCGCCCTCATGTTCGCCGGCATCTATGGACGTATCCACGGACTGCCAGAGGAGACCGTCGCCGATGCCTGCCGACGATTCGCCGCCCTATTCGAGAAGCGGTTCGGCAGCCTTCAGTGCCGTGTCCTGAGACCCCAAGGGTTCAAGGAGGGCCATCCTTCTCATCTGTGCGAGCCCATCACCAATGATGCCCTGATGGTCGCCATTGATTTCATCCGACAATGGCAGCCCTCCGCCCTATCCGCCGGCCGTCGCTGGAAGGCCGGACCGTCGCCGTCCCCATGACGAGTCCTCCACGACGTCATATCCATTTACTTCGCGCGACTTTGGCCTTGCTCCTGGTCGTGATCCTTCACCTGGCCACTGCAGAATTGGAGACACCCCCTGCGATGGGACTAAATGACAAAGCAACCCATCTGGCAGCCTTTTTCGTACTGGCGCTTCTAACGGATTTCTCCTTTCCCGCCAGTCGATTCACCCTCTGGAAAATCACAGGCCTGCTCCTCTACGGCGGCTTGATCGAGACCATCCAGTATCACCTGCCCTATCGCACCTTCTCCCTGATGGATCTCGCCGCGGACGGTCTCGGCATTGCGGCCTATGGGTTGAGCGTTCCCCTCCTCCGCCGGCTGCCGATTCTGAAAAACCGCTGGCATTGGACCCTGAAGGATTGTGGTTGATCCTGGGCAATGGTATGAAACTGCAGAACGGATCCCGCAAAACCCAAGGGTCACCACCGGGAAACAACATGGACCAAGACAAATCCAATATCGTTCTGATCGGCATGCCGGGGTCGGGCAAAAGCACCGTCGGGGTCCTGGTGGCCAAGGAGGCCGCTCGCGGCTTTGTCGACACGGATCTATTGATCCAATCCGCCCAGGGGCGAACCCTTCAAGATATCGTAGATAGCGACGGCCACATGGCGCTTAGAAAAATCGAAGAAGCGGTTCTGCTGACGCTGACCCTCACCGATCACGTCATCGCCACCGGCGGCAGCGCCGCTTACAGCCATGAGGCCATGACCCACCTTAAGGGATCGGGAACGGTGGTCTTCCTGGACGTGAATCTGAAAACCCTGCGCTCGCGGATTCACAACTACGACACCCGGGGGCTGGCCAAGCGTCCCGATCAGACCCTCGACGAGCTGTTCGACGAGCGGCTGGCCCTCTACACCCGATACGCGGACATCACCGTCAAGGCATCCGATATCGGTCAAGACATGGTATGCAGCGCCATTATCGACGCGCTGGCCATACAGCGGCGTGTGCCGAATCGAACCGGCTGACCCGCCCGCTCAACATCCCAGCCGCCGATACCCCAAGAGGCAAAATGGCACAGCGATTGATGCAAATCTCCCTTCCCGACCATGCGGAAGAAGAGATAGACGATCTTCTCGAAGGATGCGACATCCTCGGCCGGTGGCATGATGATCAGAGTCGACGGCGGCTGCTTTTGCAGGTTATCGTTTCCGCCGATGAGGCGGAGCCCCTGATGGACAGGCTTGACCAGTGGTTTTCCGGTTCGGCCCACTTCCGTATCCTGCTGCTGAATATCGAAGCCGCGCTCCCCAGGCCGGTTATCGAGGAGGAGGCCCCTCCCCGGGAATCGTCGTCGGAAGAAGAGTCGGACAACCGAAAGGGGCGGATCAGCCGGGAGGAATTATACACGGAAGTCACCGACAGTATCGGCACATCGAAGATGTTTGTCGCCATGGTGGTGCTCTCCGCCATCGTCACGATGGTGGGCCTTCTCAGAGACGATGTCGCCGTCCTCATCGGCGCCATGGTCATCGCCCCTTTCTTGGGGCCTAACGTTGCCCTTGCCCTGGCAACCACTTTGGGCGATGCCTCACTTGCCAGAAAAGCCCTGAAGATGAATCTCACGGGGTTGCTGATCGCCATCGCTTTCGCCGTGGCCGCCGGCGCCCTGCTTCCCATCGATATAGGCATCCCTGCGATCGTCGCCAGAACCCGAATTGGATTCGACGACATCATTCTGGCTCTGGCTGCCGGCTCGGCAGGCACATTCGCCTTTACAAGCGGCGCATCCGGGGCCATCATCGGGGTCATGGTGGCGGTGGCGCTCATGCCGCCCCTCATCACCTTCGGAATGCTCCTGGGGGCTGGATCCCTCTCCCTGTCGATGAATGCCTTGCTCCTGACGGCCGCCAACATCATCTGTGTCAATCTTGCCGGTGTGGCCACGTTTCTGGCTCAGGGCGTCGCCCCCCGGAGCTGGTGGGAGGCCAAAAAGGCCAGAAAGGCGTCCCTGAAAGCGGCGACGGCATGGGTGCTCCTTCTGGCAGCGCTCATGGCAATTCTGGTATGGACGAACCTCCTTTTCTAACGACATCCCGCTGGGAAGGGACGGTGGCCGACCCAGCAACCGGTCGCCAGTCATCGACGGCGACGCCGATCTCAGGGCGCCCACCAAACCCGGGAGACGGCGGGACTGCCGTCTAATAGGATGATCATCCCGAGATCTGCAGCCGTCGGGAAGGAGGACAACCGAGGACACATGAGCACTATACGGATCAGACCCGCCGTACCCGAGGATGGGCCCAGAATCTCGGAGTTGCTGGATCAGCTCGGCTATCGGGTCGGCCCGGACGAAGTCGACAGGCGGCTGGCGGTGATGGCCTCCGACCGATACAAATGGCTGTGGGTGGCCGAAACCGGCAACCGCCTGTTGGTTGGGTGTCTCCAGGCCACTGTGGACCGCCGTCTGGCCGAAGGCGACCACCTGGAGGTCACAAGCCTCGTGGTCGACGGCGGCTGCCGGGGTAAAGGCGTCGGACGGCAGCTTGTAGCAGTCGCCGAATCCCTGGGGAAAGCAATCGGCAGCCGTCGGATGCGGGTCCGGTGCAACCGAAAGCGCTCCCTCGCCCACGGGTTCTACCGCGGACTGGGATACGCTGAAGCCAAGATTCAAACGGTGTTTGAAAAAGATCTCTGATCGCCGGGGACTAAACCGCCGGTCCGGCCGGGCCCATGACTGCCCGGCGGGTCGAATCCAGTCCGCTCCCTTGCCGCCTCCGGCGACCCGTAAGGAGCATTGCCGTGATCCCTCACCCCGATATCACCGCTCATTTTTTCGATGACAACGGCCCGTTTCCCAACAACCGGCGTCTGCCGCTCCTGGTGATGAAAAATGCCGTTGCGCTCTCTGGCTCCGATCCGGCCGCCTGCTTCGAAATCCTCTTTAAGCGCCACCGATGGGAAAACGGGTGGCGCAACGGCATTTTTGCCTACCACCACTTTCACAGCACCGCCCATGAGGTTCTGGGCATTTATGCCGGCGGCGCCGAGGTTCAGTTCGGCGGCCCCGAGGGGCCGACTCTGGCGGTTTCCGCCGGCGACGCCGTGGTCATCCCGGCGGGGGTGGCTCACAAGAGGCAATCCGCCAGTTCCGATTTCAGGGTCGTCGGATCCTATCCCAGGGGGCAATCACCCGATATGAACATCGGACGACCGGAGGAGCGACCCGGGGTCTATCGGAACATCGACCGGACCTCGATTCCGGATCAGGACCCGATCTTCGGCATCGACGGACCGCTCATCATGCACTGGACATCCTGAAAGGAGGTCAGCAATGGGAGTATCGGTTACGTGGTACAGTCACGCCTGCCTGTCGATCGATGTCGGCGGCACTCGCCTATTGGTGGATCCGTTCATCACCGGCAATCCCCTGGCACCGGTGACGGCGGATCGGATCGACGCCGATTTCATCTTTGTTTCCCACGGCCATGGGGACCACGTCGGCGACACCGTCGCCATTGCCGGAAGGACGGGCGCCACGGTGGTGTCCAATTTTGAAATCCACAATTGGCTGGCGGACCAGGGGGTGGAGAACGGTCACCCCCAGCATATCGGCGGAGGATTCGACTATCCCTGGGGACGGGTCAAACTCACCATCGCCCACCACGGCAGTGCCCTGCCGGACGGCTCATACGGGGGAAATCCCTGCGGCTTTCTCTTCTACGTTCAGGGGAAGAAAATCTACCACGCCTGCGACACGGGCCTCTTCTACGACATGAAACTGATCGGTGAGGAGGGAATCGACCTGGCGGTGCTGCCCATCGGGGACAACTTCACCATGGGACCCGACGACGGGCTTCGGGCAGTGAAGCTCATCGACCCCAAGGTGGTGCTGCCGATCCACTACGATACCTTCGACGTCATCAAGCAGAATCCGACGGCCTGGAAGGAGCGGGTAGAACAGGAGACCAACACCCGTGTGGCCCTGCTAAAACCCGGGGAATCCATCGAGATCTGACCCCAACTGGCACCGGGTCGGTAAGCTGGTGAGCCTCGGCGCCTCCCTGCGGGCGTCCGCAACTGCCCATGGCGGTCCCCGGACCCGGCTTATGATGATGGTGGGTCGGAGACACCGCCTCCGGTCTCAACGACCCGCAATCACCTCGATTTCAACATCCAAACCGTCATCGATTCCGGCCACGGCGACACAGTTGCGCGCCGGGAGGCTGTCCGGGAAAAAGGACAGGTATGCGGCGTTGAATTCCGCCTTGACAGCCATTGAGCTCAGGTACACATCGACCCGCAGCACTTTCTCCAGGCTTGATCCCGCGGCCTCCAGAATGGTGCGGATATTCTCCATGATCCGCACGGTCTGTCCTGCAACGCTGTCCCTGACCGGCGCATTGGTCAACGGATCCTCCGATGTCTGCCCGGCAACGAAGACGAGATCGCCGTATTTGACGGCCTGGGAATACGGTCCGGGCTCCGGAGCCTTATCGGTGTAGATGACTTCCTTTTTCATTGATTAGAACCTTTCAATCGATCGACCGTGCCGTGTCACTGTCGCCTCCCGTTTTGACAACCAGTTCCTGGGAAAATTCGATCAATTTTTCGCATCCGCTATCGGTGATCAGCACAGGTTCGCTGCACTCGAAACCGTAGTCGTCGAGCCAGATCCCCGGCATAAAATGCAGGGTCATACCCGGCTGAAGCACTGTTTTATCCCCGGGCCTCAGGCTCACGGTGTGCTCTCCCCAGTCGGGCACGTAATTGAGTCCGAATGAGTATCCGACTCGGGACGGCTTGACAACGCCCGTATGGGCAGTGGCTTCCCTCCAGCGGGCCTCCACCTCTTCGGCCGTGACCCCCGGCCCCAAAAAGGTGAGGGTCTTCTGGAGTCCTTCGATAACGGCATCGGCGGTTCTCCGAAGGTCATCGGGGGGATCACCCAGATAGACCGTTCGGGACAGAGGGGCATGGTAGCGGTGACGGGCCCCGCATAGCTCTAACAGCACCACGTCCCCAGGGTGATAACGACGATCCGGCTCGAAGGTCAGGTGGGCGGTGGATGTCCGTTCGGCGGAGGGCATGATGGGGAAAATGGCGGGGGAGGAGCCTCCGAGACCGTCGGTGCCCGAAATCTGAGCAGCGCACACCTCGGCCGCCACGTCCTTCTCCGGCACCCCTACAGCGATGGCAGCCACAGCCGTCTGCATTACTCGCTTGCAGATCAGTGCCGCCTCTTTCATGACGGCGATCTCCTCAGGGGATTTGATGGTTTTCACCCAGTTGACCAGATGGGTGGCGTCCACCAGCCGGGAGTGTGGCAACGCCTCCTGAAGCGTGATGTACATCCGGGCGTTGAACCAGTAGCCGTCCATTTCGAGGCCAAGGCGCTTGCGATCCAGTCCCTTTTCCCGCAGCAGGTCGGCCACGTAGCGCATGGTGTGGGTGTAGCGGGATTGCACGTAATAATCAGGATAGCCATGGATCGCCTCGTCCGGCAACCAGGAGGTCAGTCGGGCGCCGTTGGCATCCTGCTGCCGACCGAACCAGAAGGGCGTTTCCGCAGCCAGGTCGACCAACAGCCCCTGGTGCACGTAGAAGGACCAGCCGTCGTAGCCGCTCAGGTAGTTCATGTTGGCCGGGTCCGTGACCAACAGCAATTCCATGCCGGCATGGTCCATCCTCTCTTTGACGTGACGAATCCGGCGCCGATAGGCATCCAGTGGAAACAAGGGGTTCGGGTTCATGGGATCTTCCTTGACGGAGTTGACGATAGGGGCCTTCCAGGCGTGTGGTCGGCGGCTGCGGCCAAGGTTCCAGACGACGGCGGGAGGGTCAGCGGCAAGTGGAATCGGTCAATTCGTTTCCGCCCAGGCTTTGTCCCGGATCACGGCGTCCAGGACTTCCCGGGCGCCTTCCCCACCCATCTCGAGATACTTCTCCCGCAATGGCTCCGCCTTTTGCCGGAAGACGTCAATTTCCGCTTCCGTCAATTCGATGTACTGCATCGAGGGCTTGGCCTTCATGATCATCTGATATCGCTCGGCATTCAGGCGCGCTTCTAAATCGAAAATGTGGTCGTTTGCCGCCGCCACCGCATCTCGTATGACGTTTCGGTCCACCTCCGGCAGGCCGTCGATGAGGTCGCGGTTGGCCACGAATGTCGCAATAAACGGCAGTTGCCGGGCATTGATCATGTAATCCTGAACCTCGTAGAATTTCATTTCCTGAATGGCGAAAAAGGGCTGGGTTTCGGCATCGATCCGTCCCAATTCGAGGTCCCCGTAGATTTCTGAATACGGCACGGTGATGGCATAGGCGCCGTAAAGGCGATAGGCGGTCAGGAGCAGGGGCGAGGACATCACACGAAAGGTGACGCCGTTGAAATCGGCGGGCCTGCGAATGGCCTTGTTGGCAGTCCAGATTTGCCAGCCCTCCTCGATGATGGACAGCAATTCCATCCGGTGCTTGCGATAGTATTTTCCAAGGACCCGCCGGATGTTCGGTCCTTGGCGCAGCATGGTTTCGAGCTGCCTCGAATCCGTGGGGAACAGGTAGTGAATGGAAAAAACCTGCACCTCGGGAATGACGGCGCCGAGATGACCAGGGGACTGAAAAGCAAACTGCAAATCACCCTCCTGGAGAAGTCGGGTGATGTCCCCCGAAGTGCCGAGGTCGCCGTAGGGATGGATCTGGCAGCGGATGTCGCCAGCGGAATTGGCCTCGATGACTTCGACGAATTTTTTGACATACGCATGCTGCATGCTTCCCTCTATTTCCTCGAGTGCGATCTGCCACAGGTACCTCTCTGCCATTCCCAGGTCGACAAGAGCGAAGATGACCGTGCCACAAAGGGCAGCCGCCAGGTATCGTCTTCTCCGTCCCATGGTACCTCCTTTCACGCCTCGCCAGAGGACTCCATTGTTGGGGTGCAGCACCTCTCCTTCAAGATGCTGACATAGGCCTCGGAATCGACGGTGCTTCCAGAAAGCAATGCAACGACACGCTTGCCTGCAATGTCCGAAACCCCCTGAAGCAGTGCGGCCACGCCGACCGCCGCAGCACCTTCAACGATCA
>JASFIA010000006.1:0-16123 GCA_050122915.1 Desulfobacterales bacterium
CTACAATTGTCCCTGGGAGAGGTGGAAAACGCCGGTCGATCCTCGGACCGCGCAGCCGAATTGGTACCGGAACTTTCCCGGGTCCAGATGGTCAAAGGGTTCACACTGCTCGCCCGAATCCGGATCAATGAGGCCGTCCAAACCTTTTATGCCGCCGTGGCCCAAGATTCGGCAGCACCGCTGCCCAGGCTGGGGCTGGGATTGGCCCAAATCCGGTTGGGGTCTCTGGCCATGGGCCGGCAGAACATCGAAATCGCCGCGGCTCTCGATCCGGACAACGCTTTGGTCAGAAGCTACCTCGGTAAGGCCTATTACGAAGAAAAACGCGACAGCGAGGCCGAAACGCAGTACGCCCTCGCCAAATCCCTGGACCCCGGGGACCCGACGCCATTTTTCTACGACGCCATTCGAAAACAGACCGGCAACCGCCCCGTCGACGCCCTGAAGGATATTCAACAGGCCATTAAACTCAACGACAACCGGGCCGTCTACCGCTCCCGATTTCTCCTGGACCAGGACTTGGCTGCCCGAAGCGCGGCTCAGGGCCGAATTTACGGAGACCTGGGATTTCAGCAGTTGGCACTGGTGGAGGGGTACACCTCGGTCAACACGGCACCGGGAAACTTTTCCGCCCATCGGTTTTTGGCCGACAATTATGCCGCCAAACCCCGCCACGAAATCGCAAGGGTCAGCGAGCTGCTTCAATCCCAGATGCTCCAGCCCCTCAACGTGACGCCGCTCCAGCCCCAGCTGTCCGTCAGCAATCTGGGCATCATCGAGGGCAGCGGCCCGTCGGGCTTGTCGTTCAGCGAATTCAATCCCCTGTTTACAAGAAACCGCCTGACCCTCCAGGCCAACGGGGTGGTCGGCAACAAAGACACTTGGGGCGAGGAGATCGTTCATGCCGGGTTGCTAAACAATCTCTCCTACAGTTTCGGTCAGTTTCATTTTGAAACCGACGGATTCCGGAAAAACAACCATCAGGAACAGAACCTCTATAACGGCTTCCTTCAGCTGGCGCTGGACCATCGCACCCAGGTGCAATCGGAATTGAGAATTCGGCATATCGACCGGGAAGATCCCGAGATTCTCTTCGATCCGGATTCTTTTTCGGAAAACCAGAAGGAGGACAACGACAGCACAACCCTTCGCCTCGGCATTCACCATCAACTCTCGCCGGGCTCCGATCTGCTGCTGTCTTTTATCGCGGAAGACAACGATATCGAAATCAACGATCGCGACGGGACCGTCGACATCGACATCCACTCGCAATTCGACGACGGCAAGTCCATAGAAGGCCAGCACATCTTCGACAGCACGACCCTCAACCTGGTCAGCGGCGTCGGCTACGCATCGACGCCTGAAGACAGGGACACCGTGGTCGATGTGAAGAACCCCTTTTTCCCCGTCAGCGATGACGTCTCCGAGCATTTCCAAGTCGACAGCGCCAATATCTACACCTATTCGCACTGGTCATTCGGGGACGCGCTGACCGCCATAGCCGGGCTTAGTATCGATACCGTTCAAAGGGACTGGAAATACTCCGACGACTTTACGACGCCTTTTCCTCCTTTAAACGCCTCCACCAAGGACGACGATTCTTCGGACCGGACCAAGGTCAATCCCAAACTGGGGATCATCTGGAATCCCCTTTCCTCCACGACCGTCCGGATTGCCGGATTCAGGCACCTTTCCCGAACCCTGGTGGGAGACCAAACCATCGAACCCACTCAGGTTGCCGGTTTCAATCAGTTCTTCGATGATTTCGACGGAACCGACATATGGGTTGCGGGGGCTGCCATCGACCACCGGTTTACCGATACGCTGTTTTCCGGTATTGAATACTACCACCGGTGGTTGGATGTCGATTACGAAGTCATCGAGGGAGGCGCCGTCCGGTTCGATGATGACGACTGGCGGGAACAGGTGGCCAGCGCCTACCTATACTGGGCGCCCCATTCGATGGTGTCTGCAAGGCTCGAATATCTCTTCGAGAAATTTGACGATCGGGACGACTTTCAGGGTGTTGGAAACTTTATCGAACTGAAAACCCACCGACTGAAGATGGGTGGCGGCTTGTTCCTTCCCTGTGGGTTGTTCGCCCGCTTCCAGACCACCTATGTGGACCAGAGAGGGGATTTCGTCGACAGTGACGCCCTCCCGACCGGAAGGGACAGCGATGATTTCTGGGTAACGGATGCCGCCCTCGGATACCGTTTGCCCAAACGATACGGGACGCTGTCGGTGGAGGCCTTGAACCTCTTCGACGAATCGTTCAAATTTCAGGATACCGATCCTGCCACGCCGACGATCGCGCCCGAGAGATGGCTGCTGGTAAAGCTCTCGTTGAACTTTTAGTTCATGCAATATGGCAACAGTGGAAACGGTCGCGGCAGCGGCACCGGCCATCCGGCAGCCAGTGGGGACGGTGACATGAATCGGCGCGTGTGCGCGGGAGAAAGTCTCCGGCGCACCCCCGGCCTGGATAAGCGTCAACCGTTTTCACCGGTTTTAATGGCTTTCAATCTCTAACCAACAGCAAGGAGGAACACATGGGAAAAATGAAGATTGAGATCACAGATGAAGGAACCGTGTCCGCCGAAGACGGTTATGGGAAACCGCTGGATGTCGTCGAATTGAATGAAAGTGAGGCACTGCCGAAAAGTCTGACATGCGTCAAGTGGAAAACCTACATTATTAACGGCAAGCCGATCCAGGTATGTGTCAAGTATGCCTGAAAACAAGCAGAATCGAGGGGCGGTCGAATAAAGAGACGGTCCTGCGGAACTTGAAGCAAGTGCGGGCCTTCGATGGCGCAGAGGCCCGCATTTAAATCGTAGAGTGGAAGAATACCTTCAATGGTTACCTCCCGGTCAACGAGAAATTTTCAAAGGAACTCGCAGCATATCATAGAATTCGTTCTCGGCGCGTTTCACGCCGGTAGATAAACGGCCCTCATCCTGCCCGTCGATCAATTGTCGAAGCGATGCGGTGATGCCCTCATCACCGGGAACGAACTCGGCTCCGGCGCGGCGGATTTCGAAAATCCGGTAATAGCTGCCCTTTGAGCGGTCGGGGCGGTCATAGATGATCCGGCACCCAACGGGCGGCACGTGCAGCCGGTATCCATCATGGAAGTAGACGTCCAGCTCGCTTCCTTCGCCGATGATGGAATAGCAGGGCATGTATTCAAAGGACAAGCCGCCGTTGCCCACGTCAAGAACGCTGCCGATCAGGGAATGGTTGGGGATGAAGATCTTGTACTCCCCTTCCCCAACCCAGTGGCGTCTCCACTTGCGGTGATCCTTACCCATGGCATCCATCCCTTCTTTTCAGTTGAGTTCGTGGGGTTTTCCCTTGGGTGACTTTCAAATGTCCCTGCCGGGAGGAAGGGTTGCCCCGTGCAACCCTCATCCATCGCCGACCACCAGCATCTCCTCCCGCAGACAGAACCCCAAGCCGTGTTTCCATTTATTGACGGTTGCGCTACCTCTGAGCCACTGCCTGGGGACGAATGGCTTCGAAAAATTTGGCATTTAAATGGTAATGGACTTGATAGGGTTTGGGCTCCACCCCCATCGCCACCATTTCCTCGACCAGATGCTCTTTGAAGTTTTGGAAATAGGCCTTCTTCATCACGGCCAGAGCGGCGGTTTTCTGAAGCACCTTGCTGTCTGAGGTCATAAGGCTTTCTTTGATTTCGCAACTTGTCAAATACTCGTCGACTACCGCTTCGATGGCCGCCTTTTTCTCCATGTCGCCGTTTTGACCCATGGCCAGACCGTTCCATCCAACCACCGTCAAAACCGCCAACCCGATCATCAAAAATGCTTTCCTCGTTTTCATGGCTCCCCCTTTTTAATGGCCTGCGTACCGATGTAAACTGCGGAAAAATCGTTACCTCCTTTTCATCGCCGACTGGTTGTTGGCATTTCCTGCGTGCTGGGCACCGTTGCACAGGTATTAGTGCAGATCCAATGCCAACTTTGCAGGTCGGTGCAGACACCTTCGAAATATCAATTATTTAACAGTTGTTTCAATTGGTTGCATCTGACTCAGAAAAGTCATGGGATCACGATTTTCAGAGTGGCGGCACAAATTGTATATATCGTTGACATCTGTCGCCAATGGACGTAAATTTTATTTACACTCCATTCAGACGAGGCCGCCATGGAATCGACACCCGCAAGGAATGTGACCATATCGGAGGAAGATCTGAGCCTCCTCTACGCCGTAACGGCGTCGATCCACCAGATTGAAAATCTAGAGGAGATGCTCGAAGCGGTTCTGATTCGAATCAAGGAAGACCTGAATATCGAGGGGGCTTCGATTGCCCTTCACGATCCCGGGAAAAAAGAATTCTTCTTCCTGCGGATGGCCGAGGAGACCTCTGAGTGGTTATCTGATGGTTCCGAGGAAATTCGTTTTCCTGAAAACAGGGGTATCGGCGGTTGGGCGTTTGCGCACAACCGCACGGCGCTTATCACGGATGCGACCAAAGACGATCGGTTCTTCGATCAGATCGATCGGGACAGCCGATTCCGGACCCGCTCCATGATCTGCGTTCCTTTGAGGACCCGGGGAGGGGCCATCGGGCTTCTGTATGCCCTGAACAAGCAGCAGGGGCAATTTACCGAAAAGGAGGCGAGACTGCTTGAAATCGTTTCAGGCCCCATCGCCGTTGCCATCGAAAATGCACGGTTTTACGGGGAACTCAAGCGTCGAACGGACGCCCTCGCCAAGGAGAACACCCGATTAAAATCCGCTGTGGAGAGTCAATATCATCAGAAGGGCATCATTGGATCGAGCCCTTCCATGGAGAGGGTTTTCAATCTCCTGGACAAAGTCATCGACACGGACACGGCCGTTCTCATCCAGGGCGAGACGGGAACGGGTAAAGAAATGATTGCCAGAGTGATTCACTACAGCGGCCCCCTGAAGGATCGCCCCTTTGTGGCGGAAAACTGCGGAGCAATCTCCGAGCATCTACTGGAGAGCGAATTGTTCGGGCATGTCAAAGGGGCATTTACCGGAGCCATTTCGGATAAAAAGGGGCTTTTTGAAATGGCCGAGGGCGGAACGGTGTTTTTAGACGAGATTGCCGACATGCCACAGAGCATGCAAATTAAGCTTCTGAGAGTCCTTCAGGAAGGTCAGGTGCGCCCCGTGGGCGCCAGTCACTACGTAAAGGTCAAGTTCCGCCTTCTGGCGTCTTCCAATCGGGATCTCTCTCTGGAAATCGATCGAGGCGCATTCCGATCGGATCTCTTCTACCGTATCCAGGTATTTCCCATCGTATTACCCCCCCTAAAAGAACGGCTGGAGGATATTGCATCACTGGCCACCCATTTTTTGACCAAATATGCCCATCGCTTCAACCGGGCAGTACCCAAGCTGAGCGGGGATGCATTGGAGCTCCTTACCCGGTTCAGCTGGCCGGGCAATGTCAGGGAACTTGAAAACGAAATGGAGCGGGCCCTCTGCCTCGCCGGCACCGACACCCGAATCGAGGTGGCCCATCTCTCCGAGAAGATACGGGGCGGTTCCCATCCCAGTCTGTTGGACCCAACCGAAGACACCACACTTCCCAAAATGGTGGAGCGCTTGGAGCGTCAGATGATCACACACACGCTGCAAGAAACCTCCGGCAATCGGTCCCAGGCTGCCAGACGTCTGGGACTGACCCGCCAGGGGCTTCTCAACAAGATCGGACGCTACGGCATCGACCTATAGCAATACCTTGACGTGCGGTGAACAGAGCTTTCCAACAAAAAAAGGGCTGCGATGACCTCGCAGCCCTTTGGCTTTACTGTGGAGGCGGCAACCAGATTCGAACTGGTGAATAACGGCTTTGCAGGCCGCTGCCTTACCACTTGGCTATGCCGCCAAAAAAAAATGGAGCGGGAAACGGGATTTGAACCCGCGACTTCGACCTTGGCAAGGTCGCACTCTACCACTGAGTTATTCCCGCTCAGTCGAGACCGATTTTCTATAAGGTCTGCTTCCCATTGTCAACCCATTTTTAAAAGCTAAGCAGCCTCCGGAAGCGCAGAAAATAGTCAATGCCGGACCAAACCGTCAGCAGCAGAGCCCCCCACAGGAAGAACATACCGATGATGTGGAAATCGATGCCGATGATCGGATAATGGATCAGCAGCGGGATGGTGGCGGCGATCTGAAAGCCGGTTTTGTACTTCCCCAGCATCGACGCCGATACGTCCTCCTTGTTTTCAGCAACAATGTTTCTCAGGCCGGTCACGGCGATCTCTCTGCCAATGATGACACAGACCATCCAGGCTGGAATCCAGTCAAGGGAAGTCATCATGATGAAAACGCAGGAGACGAGCAGTTTATCCGCTACCGGATCCATGACCCGGCCGAAATTGGACTCTTTCCCCTGGCGTCTGGCAAAATAGCCGTCCAGATAATCGGTAATAGAGGCCACGGAAAAGACGATGGCAGCCAGAAAAGCGCAGAACCGATTGGGGAAATAGAGCAGCAGGACGACGGCCGGGATGGAGGCGACCCGGTAGAGGGTGAGATTGTTGGGATCGCTGAAATGCCTCAGGAATCCTTCTCGACTAATCTTAGGGAATCCGCTTGCCATGATGGGATACCGTTAGCGCTTGGAGTTGTTCCAGTCATCGAGGAAGGCTTTCAGCCCTTTGTCGGTCAGGGGATGAGCCGCCAGTTTGGATAATACGTTGAACGGAATAGTCGCGATGTCGGCTCCGAGGAGAGCTGAATCCAGAACGTGGAGGGGATTTCTGACGCTGGCCACGATTATTTCCGTATCGTAGGCATAATTGCTGTAAATCTCCACCAGTTGTTCCACCAGAAGCATTCCTTCATGGGAGATGTCGTCCAGCCTCCCTACAAACGGGCTGACATAGTTGGCCCCGGCTTTGGCGGCCATCAGGGCTTGTAGGGCCGAAAAAATGAGGGTCACGTTGGTCTTGATGGCATCGGCAGCCAGAACCCGCACCGCCTTGAGCCCATCGACCGTCATAGGAATCTTGACCACAATATTGTCGGCCAATTTGGCCAAGTCTCTGCCTTCCTCAACCATGCCGGCAGCATCCACACTGACGACTTCGGCATTTACTGGGCCACTGACAATGCCGCAAATCTCTTTGATGATGCTCTTGAACTCACCGTTTTCTCGGGCGATGAGGGTGGGATTGGTGGTAACGCCGTCCACCATCCCCATGGCGGTGGCTTCCTTGATTTCACTGATATTGGCGGTATCGATAAAAAACTTCATTGCAGCATCGGCCTCCTTGGTTGGGTCTGTCAGGATTCGGGTCGGGGGTGTCGATCAGGAATAATCCCTGCCCTGTCTCTGCTCTTCCAGGTAACGGTCTTTGCAGGCATCGCTGCAAAACACGACTTCGCGGTCCCCCTCTACTAGCCGGACACCGGTCTGCCTGGCGACGTAGACGTTGCAAACCGGATCTTTGACCATTTCGTCCTCAACGGTCGCCGGAGCGGTCGGTTGGATGCTGCGGCCGGCCGGCCCGCCCTGGAGCCAATTTTTCAGGGCCCGGTAGCCTATATAGCCGATTAGAAAAAGGACAATGATCCTAATCATTCAGGACGATGATCTCCTGTTCCGGATCGTCGATCCGGCTCAATAAGGTCTGGATGCTGACGTTGAGGACCGGGTGAACAATGTCTGGATTTATATCACAAAGCGGTTCCAAGACAAACCGTCTTTTGTGCAGTCGCGGATGAGGGATCGTCAGTGCGGGGGAATCCACAATCCGATTGCCGAAGAACAAAATATCCAGATCGAGAATGCGGGGACCGAAGCGAATTCCCTCCCGGGGCCGACCCGCATCGGTTTGAATGGCTTGCAGTCTCTCAAGAAGCGTTTGGGGGGACAGTCGGGTCGACATTCGAATGGCCGCATTCACGAACCAGGCCTGGTCTGTGTAGTCCACCGGAGCGGTGCGATAGAATCGGGAGGTCCCCGTCACACGGCAGCCCTCGAGACGGTCGGCGGCATCGATGCCGAGGCGGCAATTGGTCGTTTTGTCCCCCAGATTGGAGCCGACGGAAATATAGGCGGTATGAGCGACGGGGCTTGTCATCAGAACGTCATGCCATCAATGCGTCGGAAAGAATTTCGCCCGTACAGACCAGCCGGGCGTCTCCCTCCATGAATACGCTTGAGAAACCCATCGGGGTCCGCCCAAAATATATGGTGAGAATCCCCCCGCTCCGTGTCACCGTATGGATCGGGCTCTCGAGATCGAAATGGTGGGCAACGATCAGGGCAGAGGCGACGCACCCGGTTCCGCAGGCCAGGGTTTCCCCTTCCACACCTCGCTCGTAGGTCCTCACGGCGATGCGCTGAGCGCCCAGTCGGCGGATGAAATTGACATTGGTGCCCGCCGGCCGGAACCGATCGTGAAAGCGGATTGCGCGGCCGATGGAAGCGATGTCCGTGGTCTCCAAGGCCTCGCCCACATCGATCACCACGTGGGGAACCCCTGTATTGAGGCTTCCGCCGGTAACGGCACCGTCAGGAAGCGGAATCTGGATCTCGGGAACGAAGTTGCGGGGCTCGGTCATCCCCACCTTGACCCGGTCTCCAATCATCTCAGCCCGGATCAGGCCGGCGTCGGTTTCAAAAGACATGGTCTTCCCGGCGATGCCGGCGAGCTTCGCGAACCGGGCAGCACATCGGGCGCCGTTGCCGCACATCTCAGCGCGGCTGCCGTCGGCATTGAAAAATTGCCATCTGAAATCGGCGATGCGGGAGGACTCGACAAGAATCAATCCATCGGCGCCAATTGAGAGTTGTCGGCGGCAGACACTGCGAACCAGCTCTTGTAGGCCGGTCTCACCAACGATGCCCTCCCGGTTGTCGATAAGGATGAAATCGTTGCCGCTGCCGTTCATCTTGCTGAAAGGTATGGGTGTCATGGGTATTCTCCCGTGATCCGGCTGGATTGAGCGGGTGGCACGGTCCGAAACGCCTTCTTGAACGCTCCGCCTTTCCTCAGGGGCTAGGTCGAAAAATCCGGCAAAGACTCTCCGTTGGTAAGCTGCGCGTAGGTTTCCCGCATGCGAGTGATGGCGTATGCATCCCCCTTGACCATGACCTCGGGAATCCTCAGCCGTGAGCAATAGTTGGAAGACATCGAAAACCCGTAAGCTCCGGCGCTCATGACGGCCAGCAGCCCCCCCGACGGCACGTCGGCTATCGCCCGGTCGCGGGCGAGGAAATCGCCGGTCTCACAAATGGGCCCCACCACATCCGCTTGAATGGGCGTTTCCGAATGGCCGGACGCCACGGGCACGACCTCGTGATAGGCGTCGTAGAGTGACGGGCGCAGAAGATCGTTCATGCCCGCATCGACGATGATGAAGGATTTTTCCGGCCCTGGTTTCCGATAGAGCACCCGGGTGACGAGAATACCGGCATTGCCGACCAGGACCCTCCCCGGCTCGAGGATCAACGACACACCCATCCCCTTGAAAGCCCCGGTGATGGCCCTGGCATAGTCCGTCAGGCCCGGCGGGGACTCGTCGCGATAAGTGATGCCGAGGCCACCGCCCACATCCACGAACCGAATGCCGATGCCGATCTCTTGGAGTGAAGTCACAAGGGCGGCGATATTCTTCATAGCGTCCTCGAAGGGCGAGGGATCGGTGATCTGTGAACCTATATGGCAGTCGATTCCGATCACTTCCACATTTGCAAGACGGTCAGCCGCCCGATAGGCATCCATGGCTTCGTGGGCGCCGATGCCGAATTTATTCTTCTTCAGGCCTGTCGAGATATATGGATGGGTTTTCGGATCCACATCGGGATTGACCCGAATGCCCACGGGCGCCTTTCTGCCCATGGCGCCGGCCCGCTGATCGATTAAAAAGAGCTCTTCGAGAGATTCGACGTTGAACATCAGGATTCCCGCGTCCAGCGCCTCGTCGATCTCATCGGAGCGTTTTCCGACGCCGGAATAGACCACTTTTCGGGGATCGATGCCCGCCTTCAAGCCCCGGTAGAGTTCGCCTCCCGAGACGATGTCGAGCCCTCCGCCCAGTCGTGAAAACAGGCTGAGGATCGCATGGGATGCATTGGCCTTTGCAGAATAGCAAACCAGATGATCCGAATCACCAAAGGCTTCGGAAAAGCCCTTGAAATGGCGCTCGAGCGTCGCCTGACTGTAAAGATAGAATGGCGTGCCGACCGATTCGGCGATCTTTCGGACGGGTACGTCCTCGCAATAGAGTTCTCCGCGCTTATGTTCGAAGTAGTGCATGGCATGCTCCTTGGCGCCGAGGGCCTTTAAGTCAGGGCTGGGGCTGGATCTCGAAGCGAATGCGATTGGAGTCTTGGGTTTCCCCACCCGGTTCCCGAAAGACCCCCAGCTTGTAGTCATGACGGAAGCCCTCGCTGACGGGGTCCCGATAGAAGTAGTGCCCATTCGGATCGGCGGGGGCATCCGCCGGGACCGTAGCGATCTTCTCGAAGACAAGGGGGCAGCCGTCGCAGGGCTCCTCCGACAGCGAGGTCAGGGACCGGTAGATGATAAACCCCTCGAGGTCCTGAACGGCCTCTTCGGGGACAGACCAGGTCAGAACCACCTCGCCGCCCTCCAGCCGGTAAGACAAATCCGATATTTCCGGCAGCTTCGCCGCATCGGGAAGCCGGGGCGGCCCCTTCTTTCCGCAGCTGACAATGACAACGGCCGCCAGCATCAGCAGAAAAACGCCGGCGGCACTCGACATCCGTCGGACCCCACCATGCATCTCCCTCTTCATGCCACCGCCTTGTCTTCTGCATCCGATGACAGTCGGTGCTTCGCATGGGAAATCGCCCGTTCTACATTTTCGGTGGCGGTTCCGCCCTCGGAACGTCGCCGGTCGACCATTTGTCGGACGGTCAGAACCTCGAAGACATCATCTTCGATGACTTTTGAAAATCCCTTGAGTTCGCTCAGGGACAGGTCATGAAGTTCTTTTCCAGCCCCGATGGCAAAGGAAACCGCCCTTCCCGCGCAGCCGTGGGCCTCTCTGAAGGGCTGGCCCTTGGTGACCAGGTAGTCGGCGAGGTCGGTGGCGCTGAGATACCCCTTCGAGGCGGCGTCCATCATCCGGTCGGCCCGGATGGTCAGCCGGGGAACCATCTGGACATAGATGTCGAGGCAAGCCTTCAAGGTGTCGACCGTACTGAACAGTGGCGCCTTGTCCTCCTGCATGTCCCTGTTGTAGGACAGGGGCAATGCTTTCATGGTCGTCAGCATGGCCATCAGGTCCCCATAAACCCGTCCGGTCTTTCCTCGAACCAGTTCCGGCACATCCGGGTTTTTTTTCTGGGGCATGATGCTGCTGCCGGTGGCGAAGGCGTCGGGCAGTTCGATAAACTGAAATTCCGAACTGGACCAGAGAACGAACTCTTCCGACAGACGGCTCAGGTGCATCATGCAGATGCTGGCCGCTGACAGGAATTCAATGATAAAGTCCCGGTCCGACACCCCGTCAATGCTGTTGGCGGTAGTGGCCGGGAAGGACAGGAGGGAGGCCGTGACCGTCTGATCGATAGGGTAGGTCGTGCCCGCAAGGGCTGCCGAGCCAAGCGGCATGACATTGATCCGCTTGAGACCGTCTTGAAAGCGGTCGGCATCCCGGCTAAGCATTTCATAATAAGCCATGAAATGATGGGAAAGAAGCACCGGCTGAGCCCGCTGGAGGTGGGTGTAACCGGGTAGAATGACCCCCAAATGAGCTTCGGCCGCATCCACCATGACCCGGCGCAGAGAAGTCAGGAGTGACAGCACCTGACGGCTCTCCTCTCGAAGGAAGAGGCGCGTGTCCAGAGCCACCTGGTCGTTTCTGCTTCTGGCGGTGTGAAGCTTCTGGGCCGCTTTCCCGGTCAGTTGGAAGAGCCGGTCTTCGATGTGCATATGAATATCTTCGAGGCTTTCGTGATAGGCGAATTCCCCCCGCTCGATTTCACGGCGGATCTTTCCCAAGCCCTCGATCAGCTGGCTGAGTTCCTCGTCGGAAATGACTCCGGTGCTCGCCAACATCGTGGCGTGGGCGATACTGCCCTCGATGTCATAGGCGTAGAGCCGATGATCCACGTCGATGGAGGAAGTGAACACCTCCACCGACCGATGGGTTTTTTCGGCAAACCGACCTTCCCAGGGTTTTGATGCCATGTGGGTCTCCTTGTCGACCATCAGCGCCTGGCGACCGATCTTCGATCCGAGGGAATGAGAGGGTCCTGTTTCTCCCCCGACAGGGGCGCATCCGGAGTGTCCTACCCGTTTTTTTCCATCAGCGCTTGGATTTTGAGCCGAAGGGCATTGAGGCGGATAAAGCCTTCGGCATCCTTGTGACTGTAAACATCGTCCTCTTCGAAAGTGGCGAAGTCCATCCGGTAGAGGGACCGGTCCGATTTTCTTCCCATCACACGGCAGCTGCCCTTGTAGAGCTCCAGTCGCACCAGGCCGCTGACGTTGGTCTGGGTCATGTCGATCATTTTCTGAAGCACCCTTCTCTCGGGAGAAAACCAGAACCCGTTGTAGATCATTTGGGAATACTTCGGAACGAGGGAATCCCTCAGATGGAGGACTTCCCTGTCCATGGTGAGCGACTCCATCGCCATGTGGGCGGTACGGAGAATCGTTCCCCCGGGGGTTTCATAGACACCACGGGATTTCATGCCGACAAACCGGTTTTCCACGAGGTCCACCCGACCGACACCGTGATTTCCCCCAAGGCGATTGAGTTCCGCCAAAATCCCGGCCGGCGACATTTCCTGTCCGTTTACTGCGACAGGATCACCGGACTCGAAGGCAATCTCCACCATCTCGGGATCGTCCGGCGCCCTGCGGGGGGAAACGGTCAGGGTGAACATATCCTCCGGAGGCGAGGCCCATGGATCTTCGAGTACACCGCCTTCGTAGCTGATGTGAAGGAGGTTTCCATCCGTACTGTAGGGTTTGTCGTGGGTCGTGGGCACGTCTATGCCGTGCTCCCTCGCGAAGGCCATGAGCACGGTTCTTGAATTGAGGTCCCACTCCCTCCAGGGGGCGACGATGCGGATATGGGGATTCAAGGCCAAATAGGCCAGCTCGAAACGGACCTGATCGTTTCCCTTGCCTGTGGCGCCGTGGCTGACGGCATCGGCCCCTTCGATCTCGGCAATCTCGATCTGGCGCTTGGCCAGGAGAGGCCTGGCAATGGAAGTTCCCAGCAGGTATTGGCCCTCGTATATGGCGTTCGCACGGAATGCAGGAAAGACATAGTCTTTTACGAACTCTTCCCTCAAGTCTTCGACATAGGCTTTCACCGCCCCTGTCTTCAGGGCGTTTCGCTCCACTTGGGCCATGTCGTCCACCTGGCCGAGATCACCCGAAAACGTCACCACCTCGCAGCGATAGGTTTCCACCAGCCACTTGAGAATCACCGATGTGTCGAGTCCGCCCGAATAAGCCAGGACAACCTTTTTTACGTTTTGCGTCACCGTAATATCTCCTCCAATGTGGAAAAAACCCCGTCAATCCCCCGAAGCCCAAGGCGGAATGCCCTCGTCAGCTCATTTCGGCAAATAAACTGTCGAGGCAGCCGACCAGTGCATCGATCTCGGCCTCCCCGATGATGAGGGGAGGCGCAAATCGAAGCACATACTTCTGCACACAGTTGATGACAAATCCCCGGTCGAGACAGGCCTTGACGACCGGAGTCCCCTCGAATTCAAGGGCAAGCCCAAGCAGGAGGCCTCGACCCAGCACTCCCACGACGCCCGTGTGACGGTCGCAAAGCACTTCCAGTCGCGACTTGAAATAGTCCCCCATCCGCTCGGCATGGGAAACGATCTCCTCTTCTTCCATCGCCTTGACCACGGCAAGAGCGCCCGCGGCGATGATGGGGGTTCCGCCGAAAGTCGTTCCATGGGACCCCGGAGTGAAAGCGCCGGCCACCGATTCCCGAGCCAGCATGGCGCCGATCGGCAGTCCGTTCCCAAGGGCCTTGGCCAAGCTCATGATATCTGGAGCCACCCCTTCGTGCTGGTGGGCAAAAAGCCTTCCGGTTCGCCCCATTCCGGTCTGGACTTCGTCCAGGATCATGAGAACCCCTTTACGGTCGCACAGCTCGCGGACGGTTTTCAGGTAACCTGGGTCGGGAACCCGGATACCGCCCTCCCCTTGAATCGGCTCCAGCATCACGGCGCAGGTATCGGGGCCTATGGCCTCCTCGACGGCTTCCGCATCGTTGAAAGGCACGAAGTCGAAGCCTTCCAGGATCGGATCGAATCCGGCCCTGAGGGTCTCCTGGCCCGTAGCCGCAAGGCTTCCCATAGTGCGGCCGTGGAAGGACTGGGACATGGCAGTAATCCGAAAGCGATGAGGTTCTCCCTGTTCGTGAAAATAACGCCGTGCCAGCTTGATGGCGGCCTCGTTGGCCTCCGCACCGCTGTTGCAGAAGAACACACGGTCGGCAAAACAACGGTCCACCAACCATTGGGCCAGTTCGACCTGAGGCCTGGTATAGAAGAGATTGGACACATGGAGCAGGGTGTCCGCCTGCCCCCGGAGGGCTTTGGCAACCCGTGGGTGGCTGTGCCCGAGGTTGCAGACGGCGATTCCCGCCAGGAAGTCGAGATAGGCCTTGCCGTCCGTGTCCCAAAGGGTGGCGCCTTTGCCCCTCTCAAACACCACTGGAAACCGGCTGTAGGTGGCGGCGATCACGCGATCTGCCGCTTGGATAAGCGGATGAGTCATTGGGTCACTTCCGTTCCGATGCCGCTGTCCGTAAAAAGCTCCAGCAGAAGGGCGTGCCGACGCGTTCCATTGATGATCGGCACCTTGTCCACCCCCCGGGACACGGCCTCCAGGGCATATTCGATCTTGGGTATCATCCCGCCGGAAATGACGCCGTCAGCAATGAGGCCTTTGGCGTCGTTCGCCCGTATCGAAGAAATCAGCCGCCCGTTAGCGTCCATCACCCCGTCCACGTCCGTCAGGTAAACCAGCCGCCCGGCCTTCAGGGCTATGGCAATGTGACTGGCGACGAGGTCAGCGTTGATGTTGTAGGTTTCCCCATTGATACCGCCGCCCACAGGGGCCACGATGGGAATGAACCCTTTAGCGGTCAGGGTGTCGATGATCTCAGGGTGGATCCGGTTCACCCGTCCCACCAGACCCGGGTCGATGATTTCCGGGGGGGCGTCCTCGGCTTCCTGGTGGACGATCTTGAGTTTCTCCGCCTCGATCAGGCCCCCGTCCTTGCCGCTGAGCCCGACAGCCCTGCCCCCATGGCGGTTGATCAGGGAAACGATGGACTTGTTCACCTTCCCCCCAAGAACCATCTCCACCACATCCATGGTCGGCTCGTCGGTCAGGCGCATTCCCCGGACGAAGCGCGGACTGATGCCCATTCGGTCCATGACCGTGCTGATCTGGGGGCCTCCCCCGTGAACCACCACCGGGTTGAGGCCGATGAACTTGAGCAGGGTGATGTCCCTGGCGAAATCGTCACGGAGCTGGGAGTCCACCATGGCATGCCCCCCGTATTTGATCACGATGGTCATGCCGTTGAACTGACGGATGTAGGGCAGTGCCTCGATCAGCACATCCGCCGCACCCGGGGCGGTCGAAAGGGTTTCCGTCTTCATGTCCGTTCCCCTGCTGCGTCCTGGATTCGACGCTATAGAATGTAGCGGCTGAGGTCATCGTTGTCCTTCAGTCCCACCAGCCGACTGACCACATCGTCCTTCGAAATGAGAATCTGCCGATTGTCCACATCGGGTGCGTCGAAGAGAATATCCTCGAGAAGACACTCCATGAGGGTGTGCAGTCGCCGGGCGCCAATATTTTCGGTGCGGCTGTTGACCTCTTCGGCAATGGCGGCGATCTCTCTGACGGCATCGTCGTCAAAGGACAAAGACACCCCCTCGGTGTTCAACAGCGCATCGTACTGGATCAAAAGGGCGTTTCGGGGCTCCTTCATGATCCGATAGAACTCTTCGCGCCCCAGGGCCTCGAGCTCCACTCGAATCGGAAACCGCCCCTGGAGTTCCGGAATCAGATCCGAGGGCTTGATGGCATGAAAGGCGCCTGCGCCGATAAAGAGAATGTGGTCGGTGCGGACAGGCCCGTAC
>JASFIA010000007.1:0-15879 GCA_050122915.1 Desulfobacterales bacterium
TGATGATGTCTTCATTTTCAACAGCCGAAAAGCAACTCATGACCGTGACCAGCTTCGGTCATTTTATGAGTCATTTCAACATGCTGACATTTCCCGCCCTGGCGCTTCCACTTTCCGCAGGCCTGGATTTGCCACTGGCTGACGTCATGGGGCTGTCCTTTCCCATGTATCTCCTGTTCGGCCTGACCGCCCTTCCCTGGGGTATGATAGGGGACCGCTGGCGCTCCGATCGACTCATGGTGCTATTCTTTCTCGGCGCCGGGCTGGGAGGGCTGGGGGCGGCCGTCTTTATGGAATCACCCGCTGCGATGGCCGCATCCCTCGGGGTTGTGGGCCTGTTTTCCGGCATTTACCATCCCATCGGACTTGGAATGATCTCAAAGGGCGTGACGCGCATCAGCGTTGCCATGGGCATCAACGGCATGTTCGGAAATCTGGGACTTGCCATGGCGCCACTCTTGGCCGGCGTCGCCAACTGGCTCTGGGGGCCAAGAGCGGCCTTCATGATTCTGGCCGCCCTCAATTTTGCAGGAGCCCTCTGGGCCGCCAGGCTGCCCCACCTGAAACCGCCGACCCGATCGACATCGGCTGCCGAATCCCCAAGCGGAAACGGACGTCAGGCCTTCGCCATCCTCCTGTTGGCAATGATGCTGGGGGGAATCGTCTATCGGGGAGCCACGTTGACGACCCCCCCATTGCTGGAAATGAACCTTCAGAAACTTCACCAGATATTGACGCCTTTTGCCGGAGCCGCCCTGACTCCGAATCTGGAGGCCACCATCATCACCTCGGGTATTTTTCTGATAGGAATGATCGGCCAGTACACCGGCGGCAGAGCAGCCGAACGGTTCGATCCCCGCTGGTGCTACCTGCTCTTTCACGCCTCCGCCCTTCCCATGGCGTTCATGATGGCGACCACCACCGACCTGGCGCTGGTATCGGCTGCCGTGGTTTATTTTTTCTTTCTGCTCGGCATGCAGCCTGCGGAGAACACCTTGGTGGCCCGTCTGACACCCAAGCGTCTCCACCACTCGGCTTTCGGAGTGAAATTCGTTCTGACCTTCGGTGTCGGGGCCCTTGCCGTTAAACTGGTCGAAGCCATCGAGTCGGCGCTCGATCTGGGTGCGGTGTACATCGCCCTCGGTGTCGGTTCAAGCCTCCTGGTGGCGGCGATCCTGCTGCTCATCCGTCGGACAACCCCCGCGGTCGATACCGTCGCGGCCAGTTGAAAGGCCTCCCCAATGAACGACCGCTCATTGCCGATGGATGCATCGCCGATGGCGACGGACTTGACGGGCGTCATCTTCGACATCAAAAAATTCGCCATTCACGACGGCCCCGGTATCCGGACAACCGTGTTTTTGAAGGGATGCCCCATGACCTGCCATTGGTGCCACAACCCGGAAGGGCAACGGACCGACCCCGAACCCGTTCCCTGCCCCGGAGCGGCCCCTGGCCCGGAAAGGCATTCGGAAGCGGTCATCGGCCGTCGGGTGGACGCTGGGGACGTCCTCGCCGAAATCGAAAAAGACCGCCTTTTCTACGATGAAAGTGGAGGGGGCGCCACCTTTTCAGGAGGCGAGCCTCTGATGCAGCCCGATTTCCTTGAAGCGCTTTTAGACGGCTGTCGGTCCGCATCGATCCACACCGTGCTGGACACCACAGGCTACGCACCTGCCCGCCTGTTGATGCGGATCATGGACAAAGTTGATTTGTTTCACTACGATCTGAAACTGGTGGACAGTCGCATTCATCAGCGATTTACCGGCGTTCCGGTAGAGCCGGTTCTCGATAATCTGCAACGGTTGTCAGCGGCAGGAAGGCCCATCGTCATCCGCTTTCCCTTGGTACCGGGTGTCACCGACGACTGGGACAATATGAAGGCCATCTCTGCGCGGGTCCGTTCACTGCCGACACCGCCCGTCCGGCTCGATGTGCTGCCCTTCCACCACCTCCATGCCGGCAAATACGCCCGGCTGGGACGACAGGACCCCATGGGCGGCACCGATGGGACATCGGCAGAGGCGGCCAAATCCGCAGCCGATTTTTTCAGGGCCGACGGTATCCCCGTTACGATTGGAGGATGAATCAGATGACACCGAGAATACAAAAGCTTCGAAGGGCCAGCCTCGAGGCCCGGGCTTCCATCTCCCAGGAAAGGGCGCAGCTCGCCACTGAATTCATGATGCGAGGCGACGGGGCCGGCCACGGGATACCCGTCACTCGGGCCAAACTCTTCAGGCACATCCTTGAACACAAATCCCTCTGGATCGGCGACGGGGAACTTATCGTGGGAGAACGGGGTCCCATGCCGAAAGCCACACCGACCTATCCCGAGATCTGCCTCCACACCATCGACGACTTGGAAACCCTCTCCCGCAGGGAAAAGGTTGCTTTCGCCGTGGACGATGGGGTGAAACAGGCCTATGCGGAAACGATCATCCCCTACTGGCGAGGGGCCACCATCCGCGAAAAGATCTTCTCCTCTGTGCCGCAGGCCTGGATCGACGCTTACAATGCCGGTGTGTTCACGGAGTTTCAGGAGCAGCGCTCACCGGGGCACACCGTGCTGGGCGACAAGATCTACCGGCAGGGATTCCTCGACATGATCCAAGAGATCAGAGCGACGGCAGCCGCTCTCGATTTCGTCAACGACCCGAGAGCCCTCGACCGCCGGGAAGAACTTCAGGCCATGGAAATCGCCGCCGGGGCGCTCATCGCCTTTGCCGGCAGGTATGCCGATGCCCTGGCCGCTCTTGCCGCTGAGGAGATCGATGCCCGTCGGGCCGGCGAGTTGTCGACGATGGCCCTCATTTGCCGCAAGGTGCCCGCCAGGGCGCCCGAGACCTTTTGGGAAGCCCTTCAGTACTACTGGTTCGTCCACATAGGGGTCATTACAGAGCTCAACCCCTGGGATGCCTTCAATCCCGGGCGGCTCGACCAGCACCTCTATCCGTTCTATCGGCGGGAGATCGACGCGGGAACGCTCGATCGCGAGGGTGCCAGAGAACTGCTCCAGGCCTTCTGGATCAAGTTCAACAATCACCCCGCCCCGCCCAAGGTTGGGATCACGGCCAAGGAAAGCAACACTTACGTGGATTTCGCCCTAATCAACCTGGGGGGCGTCCGGTCCGACGGCGCCGATGCCGTCAACGAATTGTCCTACCTGATGCTCGAGGTGGTGGAGGAAATGCGGCTGCTGCAGCCAAGCGCCATGGTGCAATTGAGCAAAAAAAATCCGGATCGGTTTCTCAAGCGGGCCCTTTCCATCATCAAAACCGGTTTCGGCCAGCCCTCCCTGTTCAACACCGATGGTATCATCCAGCAGTTGACAGGCCAGGGGAAACGCATCGAGGATGCCCGCTGCGGGGGAGCCAGCGGTTGCGTCGAAAGCGGGGCCTTTGGCAAAGAATGCTATATCCTTACGGGATACTTCAACCTGCCCAAGGTCCTTGAGCTCGCCCTTCACAACGGCTTGGATCCCCGAACCGGCAAACAAATCGGACCGGAAACCGGTGATCCCAAATCCTTCGAGAACTTCGCCGATGTGATGACGGCGTTTTCGCGCCAGCTCCGCCATTTCATCGACATCAAAATCCGGGGAAACAACATCATCGAGCGAATCAACGCGAAGTACATGCCGGTTCCTTTTCTCAGCCTGATGATCGACGATTGCCTGACCAGGGGGCTGGATTACAACGAAGGGGGCGCCCGGTACAACACATCCTATATCCAGGGGGTGGGACTGGGCACCTTGACCGACAGCCTGTCCTCCATCCGCACCCACGTTTTCGAACGAGGCTTGCTGAGCATGGGGGAATTGCTGGCATTGCTGGAATCGGATTTCCACGGTAGAGAGACCCTCCGACGCCGCTTCCTCGACGACACCCCCCGCTACGGCAATGACAATGACGACGCCGACGATCTTTTGGCAGAGATCTTCGAGCTGTTTCACGGAGCGGTGGACGGGCGCCCCAACACCAAGGGGGGACACCACCGGATCAATCTGCTGCCCACCACGAGTCACGTCTATTTCGGCAGCGTGCTCGGCGCCACGCCCGACGGCCGCAAATCGGGCACCCCTTTGTCCGAAGGCATCTCACCCGTGCAGGGCGCTGATCGCAAAGGGCCGACGGCGGTGCTGAAATCCGCCGCCAAAATCGATCACCTCCGCACCGGCGGAACGCTGCTGAACCAGAAGTTCACCCCATCGATTCTCGAAGACGAAGCCGGCATCGACCGGCTGGCAAGCTTGGTCCGGAGCTATTTCAGGATGGACGGACATCACATCCAGTTCAATGTGGTGGATATCGACACCCTCAGGCGGGCCCAATCGGAACCCGAGAACTACCGGGATCTAATCGTCCGTGTGGCGGGATACAGCGACTATTTTGTCGATCTTACGCCCGAGCTTCAGGAGGAAGTCATTCGCAGAACCACCCATTCGGTATTCTGAAGAAGCCTTTGGTCGGACAGCCGGCGGCTGAAGAATGGCTCAGTCGGCGGCATTCATTCGGGAGAGAACGGCGTTGAGGGTTTCCTCGAACACCCCTGCCATGGGCCCGCCTTGATCCACGGCCTTTCGGGCAGCGGTTAGCGCCTCGTCGAGACGGTTCATGGTCATGAGAACATGGGCCAAGTTGTTGCAGCCGGGGGCATAGGGGGGCATCTGACGGCAGAGTCGGTCGAAAATCGCGGCGGAGCCGGCCTCGAGGCCCGAGCCGTACAAGCTGTTGCCAAGGCCCATAAGGGCCTGGGGGCTGTCGGGCCATCGGTCTAAAGCCGCCCTGTAGCCTGCCGTGGCTGCCCCCCACTGTCCTGCATGCTCCAGCGCAGCGATGGCCCGCAATACCGTCGAAAGGTCTCCGGATGCCGGCAGCCGGCCCGGCGGCAGAACCACCAGCCCCCAAAAATCCCCCCGTTCCCAGGCAAACAGAAACCGGTCCAGGGATGGTGCCTCCGGACGCGGCCCTCCGCTGTGCAGCCGGATCCGACCGGCTTCCGGATCAATACCCACAACCACCGAATAGTGCCAGGCGGAAACCGGCCCCACCCCTCGATCCTCCAGGACAATCACCGGATGTCCCCCCTCAAGTTCGGCGTAGAGAGCGTCCATACCGGAAATGGTGTAGGCTAGCCGGCCGTATCGGCGGGCGGCACCCGTCATGTCGGACTGAAAGGAACCTTTTCGGCCTGGCGTATACACCGACGGAACCAGTAGCTCCGGAGAAATGGCCCACCCCCCCCATGCCATCACCATGGCCAAGGCGGCCGGCCCGCACTGATAACGGTCCTGCGCGATGACCGGCACCCCTTCAATCCACAGAGCCGGTCGTCCCTCCAGGATAGGGGCCTGACGCCACCCGGTGCAGCCCGCCAATAAAATGAATAGCAGAAGAAAAGGACGGTGCCCCTCCCATCGCCTGGGATTCGAGGGTGGTCCTGGCGGAGCAGCCGGATGACGGCGCCCGGCAAGAGCTGAGTCCGTCCGACACCAAAAGGGATTCATGAGAGGGCCATCAAGAAGGCCTTTCCAGCCCCCCCCGGGAATACTCCCGACGGGGGCTGGCTCGCCATTAGATCCGTTTGACGAAGGGAAAAATCTCCGTATAGCCAAGAATATCCGTGACCAACAGCACTAGGAAGACGATGAGCGACGCGCCGACGATGATCCCGAAGGTGCCCCCGCCAGCAGGCATCTGCTCGATGCGACGGCTAATCTCCAGCACCTCGGCATCCGTCAGCGCAGCCACTCGCGCCTGCGCCTCACCCAGGGAAACCCCCTGGGATGAGAGAATATCGCGAACGTCTTCCCGATTTAAAAAATGCTGGATTCTCTCGCGCCCAGTCGCCTGGAGATCGCTCTCGAGGCAACTGTCGGTGCCGATCATACGGGCATGGGCCACGGGCGCGGCCACCTGGACGGCGCTTATGACGGCAACAAGAAGGATGGCAATCACTTTGGTGAACGCCTTGATGGATCGCATAGGCAGTCTCCTCTGATAGGGGTTTAGGGCAATGGCGCCTTCGACTACCAAAAACGGCATGCAGGCCCTCGATACCGGCGCCGGGGTCGGCAGCGGCCTCGGGTGGTTCGGCCGGGCACTGCGCGTCAACCACTGGGGTTTCTGAAGCGAACAGCACCTGAAATCCAGTCGAGGAAATCCGGATTCCCCCCTTCGATGGCCAGAGCCACAATGCAGGGGCAATCGTAGCTGTGAAGGCTTTTTACGGCGGACACAAGGTCCGGCAAGCGCTCGGTCGTCGTCTTCGCGATGAGCACCGCCTCCCGATCCTCTTGGAGTTCGCCATCCCAGACATAAACGCTTTCCATGCCGTCAATCATGTTCACACAGGCGGCAAGGTTTTCGGAAACCAGATACCGTCCGATACGCCTTGCCTCATCCAGGCTGCCGGCCGTCATGTAAACCCACTGGGCCATTGGGGTGTCTCCCGTAAATAAAGTCAGGGCTTCGAATAGCCCGGGGGCGAACCTGCGACGGCCGTTCCCCCTATACCGATGGGCCGGCTGAACCTCCCCTCAGCGGGACCTTCCGACCTCCGGCAGACAAGAATCGGCTCCGTTGAATCCATCTGCCGTAAAGCGCATTCGGCAACTCGGCCCCTCCCGGAGCTGTGGCCGCCGGCTTATCATAACCGGTGCACTGGTAGCGGCCTTTGGAATCCTCCGTTGGATCACAGATGCGGGAAAGGCTCCGTAACTGGCAGTGATAGTAATGAAAACCGGCTTGGTTGTAAAGCATTTAGGAGCTGTAGACCGGCCCCCGGGCCATCGGCCCTTTCCCGGAGTGCATCCCGGACCCCAGAGGCCTGTCGCCCTTCTCGATAAGCTCGAGAAGGGCACCGGACGCCGGCCCGACACCGGAATGAGTGACCGCTATCCCCGGGGCAATTCCATCTTGTTCAAAGGCCCCTATTTGGCGTATGGAAAAAGAAGGGCAACGATCCGTCCGACGTCAGTAGACGATTGCCCCCCGGAACCGAGGTCGCCTTATGGAATCAAGGGTCGGCAGACCCATTCGTCATTGAGAGCCCGATCCGTCTGACATGGCGCGGGTCAAATCACGTTTTGACGTCGGCGGGCAAAAAGAAAGGGGAAAATGTGAAAACCGGCAAACCATTGGACCGTCTTCAGGTGGGTGAGCAGGCCGAACTGGCAAAAACCATCAGTGAAACCGACATCTACCTCTTCGCGGGGATTACCGGCGATTTCAACCCGGCCCACGTCAACGAGGCCTATGCCGCAAAAACCGCCTTCAAATCCCGCATCGCCCACGGCCTGCTGCCCGCTGGGCTGATATCCGCCGTTCTCGCCAATCAACTACCGGGACCCGGCACGGTATATATCGCACAGGATCTTCGATTTCTGGCACCGGTGTATGTCGGAGACACGATTACCGCCCGGGTGGAGGTCATCGATATCGATCGTGGAAAAAAACGGGTTCGCTTGAAAACCAGCTGTCACAATCAGAGCGGTACCACCGTCATCGACGGCGAGGCCACGGTCAGCCCCCCCCGTCCCGTCAAGGAGTAGGCTCCGATGGGTCCGGGGAGAGGGGGTCGTCCACATCCCTGTCGTCGCTCTTCCCGGAATCCGCCGATGCCGGTGTTGAATCCTGGAGGTATTCACCGAAGGCCCGGATCAGATCGCCAAATTGGCGGGTCTGGTTTTCGGTCAGCTCTTTCAAGCCCTTCATGGTCGTCGACTGAACAGGACCCTCTCCGGAAACCACGCCGCTCAGATACCGGATCATCCGCGCCTGCTCCTCATTTTCCTTCCGTAGAGCATCCCGCTCCTCTTCAAGACGGCGATAGTCGCTCAGAGGAACGGCGCCCACCATCTGAAGCCATCCCTCGTAGGCCGTCTGGAAATCCTTCATGACCGCTGGCAGGGGATCGGCCTCTGCAGCGCGCGGCCCCTCCCCGCCCGGCGTGAGCCGATAGGTCTGTCGAAACATTTCGGCCAGGCCGTCGGAGCTCGCCGCACCTCCCCGGAACCATTTCGTCATCTCCTCCAGCTGGGTCTGGCTCCGTGCCGCATTGATAAACAGATTCCCGATGAATTCTAAAAATCTCGGATCCATCATTGGTCCCTCCCGGCCGTTTCGGCATCCAGCCGAAGCTGGAACTCAACGGGTCCGGCGCAGCCGGTATTGGTGCAGACATAGGCTCCGTCGCCGGCACCCGGATCGAGGTTTGATGTGGCTATGGCAACGTGCCCCCGGGGATAGGATGACAATTCCACGTCGATGAAGTCCATCGGTGCCAGCGCCGACGACGGGTCCACTAAATTGTCTTTCTCAGCGTAGCAGATCAGGTAGGGAATCTTTCGATCCCTGATGCGCTTGAAATTGAGCTGACGGCCGAACAAACGCACCGGCAAGGTGCCGTCATCGGAAACCGGCCGCCGGTAGGATTCGAAACTCAAGCGGGTAACCGCTTCGGGAAGGTCGACCTGGTCGTAGAGCAACCAGTGGTTGATGGCCAGGGCCGACTTGCTGAACCCTTTCTCCGGCGGGTCGAACCGGTCCAGCATTTCGAGATCACGGTAAAATGCGGTTACCGGTCCTTCGAATTCGATGCTTTTCAATTTGTAGACCCAGCTCATGATGCCACCGTCCACTACCCGGTTGCCGTTCGGCAGCTCTTTGACGGCGTAACCGAGATTTCTGAACCTCTCGGGCAGCAGGTGAATAAACGCCACCAGATCCTTACTTCGGGACCCGTCCATCGGGGATACGCAGGTCATAAGGGCATCGGCGAGGCCGTCGAGTTCCCCTGACAGAAGGGTCAGCATGGCCATAAACCCCCCCTGACAATAGCCGCAAAGGGTCGCGGGTCGACCGTGGGATTTCAGGATGGTTTCACAAAAAGTCCGCGTGTCCGATGCATCGTCCTCGCCGGTCATTGTCTGGACCGCCGGGTGCATGGAGATAGACTTGGCTATGCGAATGAATGTCGGAAACCCCTGGTTGGCAAAGGCATGGACGAAACTGCGGTTTTCAGCGGGCAGAAACGCCATGATATTGGGGCCGAGGACCGACGGGGGAATGATCAAAATCGGTTTGGCATCGTTTCGGACCGTTACGCTGCGCCGGTTGGGCAGGACCTGAATGAGCCTGAATCGGTCGGTCTCCGAGATGAGCCGATAGCCGCCGTCTTCGAAATGAAAGCCGAATTCGTCCCTGATGTCATGGATGGCCTCGGGGAAATGCCGGGAGGCGGCGTCCATGAGCGCAAACTGCCGCTGACTCAAACGAAGCAGCTTTTCGACGCCGCGTCCGTTGTCGATATCTATACCATGCGTCCATGCGTCCATCCATTGGGGCCAGCGCTTCCCGTGAAAAGAAACGACGGCGTCCAGACTGCCGTTCATACATCGGGCGGCGAGTTCGGCATTGACGGATAACAGTGATAGATAGTCATGAAAAGAGTCCCACCGGGGGCTCTTAATCCATTTGCGTTGTTCGCGTCGGGCAAAAATGGCAGCGGCGTTCATCAGCGGCGTGACAAAACCGGATGAATAGCTGCCTAACCCCTCCCAGTAGCGGGCGGCGGTCTGCCATTGCAAGGAGAAGAGACGCAACCATAGTTCCCCTGTCGGGGTCAGAAGATTCAATGGAGTCGGGGTAGCAAAGAGGTCGGTTTGAACGGGGTTCCCCGCCATGGCGGCTCCTCTCCTCGGCAACAGCGCCAGATGGCAGAGACTATTCCCAGGCCTTGATAGCTGCAGCATATCGATCGGACGATTCCAACATGGTCTTGTGGAGAAAGTCCGAGTTTTTCTTCATGTTGCTGGCCCATTGCTGAATGATCGACTTGCCGGAATCCGGCAGGTAGGGAAGATTCTCAACACCGATCCGAATGGCCGTCTGGGTGTGGTCCTGAAACGCCGCCATGGTTTTAACGGTGCTGCGAACCATTTCCTTGTTGTAAGCGCCCATACGCGTCATCTGGTCTTTCATCATTGGATCCACCTCTTGAATTTGCAATGCACAATCGGTTTGGGTTATTTTTTGGATTTGGCAGACTCGCCCTCGACTAGGAATGAATCGAGTTTTTCAAACCCGTCGTCCACCGCTTTCTTGTATGTCTCACGGCCCTTTTTGTAGGCATCGGCCCATTCCTGAACCATTTTTTTGCCTTCTTCTGGCATGCCCGGGACCTGGGACATCATGGATTTGAACATGGCCTCGGTTTGATCTTGAACCATCACCAGGGCTGTGAAAGCGTTGTTGAACGTGGCTTTCTGAAACTCGACCAACTGTTTTGCAATCTTCTTTGATTCCATGGGTTGACCTCCTTGTTGTTGCTGCGTTTTTTGGGGTTGTGTCGAACAATAGCCGCCAATGCGGACCCGTTGTTGCAATGCAACAAATATTCGGCATTCAGCCCCCATTGTCAAGAAAATATTTACAAATCGCCCCCGGTAGGATACCCAACACGTCGGCAATTCACCTTGAGACCTCCACAAGCGGTCCACCGCCCACCCTGACACCCCCGTCAAAGGAAGGAAGCACGGCCGTGACCCATCCGGTAAAGATTAAAAAGTATGCCAACCGACGGCTGTACGACACCGAGGCCAGCCGATATATTACCTTGGGGGAGCTGGCCCAGCTGATTCGCGACGGCAAACGGGTGGAAATTGTTGATGCCAAATCAGGCGATGACGTCACGGCCTTTATCCTTACCCAGGTGATCATGGAGGAGGCCAAGAACAAAAATGCGTTGTTGCCGCCGCCCCTATTGCATCTAGTCATCCGCTATGGCGACAATCTTCTGGTGGATTTCTTCGAAAATTACCTGCAGCAGGTCCTCAGTGCCTACCTGAACTACCGGTCATCCGTCGACAGGCAGTTCAAGGAGTGGCTCGATATCGGAACGAATCTGGCCGACATTTCACGTCAATCAACAGGAGAGCTGAACCCGCTGAAGCCTTTTTTCGACATGTTTTTCGATGCCTCAACGGACCCGAATCGAAAAGAAAAAGGAAACGACGAGGAATAAATCCGGAGTCCGTTTGCGTTTGGGCGGCCGCCTGCCAGTGGGTTATCCCGAGGTTGAAACCCGGATTCGGCGTTCATTTGTCGACCCCAAGGCCGTAGCCGTCAAAATGTCGAAGGGATCCTGTCAAGAAAATCGACGATCGCTGCGGTGACAGCAGCGGGTTTTTCCACAGGAACCATGTGCCCCGAGCCCTTCACCCGAACCCGCACCGATCGGGGGATTTGTTTAAACAGATAATCACTGTATTTGGGCGGGGTCAACCGGTCTTCGGTTGCCGATACCACCAGTACCGGAAGATCGATCTCTTTCACCCTTTCCATGACGTCGAAACGGTTGCATGCGGTGAAATCCCCTGCCGTGACCCCAGGATCGCAGTGGGCGATCGCAGCCAGCGCGTCGTGGCGCATGGAGGCATCGGTCTGAACAGAAAATCCCATCTCGGCAAAGAGGCCTATGAACCCTTCGTAATCGGACTCGATGGCGTCAAAGAGGGCCGGCAGCACCTTCAACCGCGCACCGGTACTGATCAGTATGCCGGCAAGAAAGGGCCCGGAGTAGTCCAGGAGCAGCCGCTGCACAATGGCGCCCCCCAAGCTCAATCCACATGGCACGGGCCGCTGAATGTCCATTGCTTCAATGAAATGGAATACGGCTTCGGCATAGGCTTTGACCGATTTTCTTCCGGGGCCCTCGCTCGCCCCATGGCCAGGAAGATCGATGGCAATGGTATTGATCAGAAAGGACAGGGCTTGAACCTGATCCTTCCACAGAGTGCAGGCACCGCCTGAGCCGTGAATGAACAGCAGGGTCGGCAGCTGGCTCGACAATGGCCATCTGCCGGCAATGAAATGGATCCCGTCTACCGTTTTCGCTTCCATGGGAAATCCTTGATTGGAAAGCCCCTTGCCATGGCTCTGGGACGGGAACAGGAGTGGCGGCTTGGTGCGGATCGTCTCAGGCTGGGCGTCGTCTTCCCGGTCTTAAGGAGGGCTCTGAAACTATACGCAATGGCAGGAGAGCTGTCAAAAGATAATTGTCGGCGTTGGCGTGCAGCGGATAGTCCGGGAGACGGGCAGGCGGAGCGCAACCGTGGGTGGCTTGCCGGCAGCGCTCCGGGTCAGCGATCACAACCGAAACCATAGCGGAAACGACCCATGGGAATTCGACAACTCAGGCGGCGCATGCAGCAGCAGCGGGAAGCGGCCAGGAGGCGGTTTCGCCGCCAAAAAAACGCCAACCTGCTGGCCAAGCCCGGTCATCACGCGTTCGCCATTGTTCTTGATCACCTGAAACCGGCCTTCAACATCGGGAAGATATTCAGAAGTGCCGATGCCTTTGGGGCCCGCGAGGTCCACCTGGTCGGCATCGATTTCTTCGACCCCTCTCCGTCCATGGGGTCGTTCAAATGGGTGCCGGCCCGATTTTTTGATGCCTTTTCAGACAGCCACGAAAATCTGAGCAGCCGCGGATACGTACTTTACGCCCTGGATCCCGCCGGGAACCTTCCCTTGCCGGACATCCGGCTTCCGAGAAAAAGTGCCTTCATTTTCGGCCACGAGGAGTATGGCCACAGCTTCGACCGTTCCGCCTACCCCGGCGTTACCCCCGTCACCATACCCCAGCTCGGCAAAGTGGAAAGCCTCAACGTCAGCGTGGCCGCCTCGATCGTCATGTACGAATACTGGCGCCAGCATCGGGATCCCAGGGCCGCCCCGAGGCGGCCATGTTACCGCCATCGGGACGTCCGAAGCACCCACCGACCCGAGGCCCCGCATTCCGATGAAGCCCGCCATGGGAATGCGCCCGATTAGCTGCCGCCCAAGGCTGGAAGCGTCTCTCCTGTCGGCGCAAGGCACAACACCCCGCTGTCGGCTCCGGAAAGGTCCACCTCGAACTCATCGAAAATGCCGCCGAGAAGGATATCGACCCGCCGGGTCCGTTCCACAAAAATACCCTGGCGGTCAAAAACGATGGGGCCATTGGGATCCAGTACCAGTTTAAGGGTGAAAAAGGCCTGTTTCCCCTTTCTCACCGAGAAACGATCCCCGGGCTTGAAGGGGGTGCCCACCAGCTCTTGGGCTGGTATCAGGATCCCCCGTCGCTGAGGGTCATGGACGGCTCTGGGCATTTGCGGATTCCTTTGCAACCCATGGAATTCCAGGGTATCCGTTCGATGACGGGGCTGCCGATCCGGTGGGGCCGGCTCAGCCGCCGTGAGTGGTGGTATAGTCGGCGAATCGCTTCATGATATCCAGGGTGCGTGCCCCTGGAGCACCATCACCGAGGCGAATGGCATTGATGCGAACCACCGGCACGATTTCCTTGTTCGATGCCGTAATGAAGGCCTCATCCATGAGCATCAGCTCGTTGGCGTGAAGATCGCGCACCTCGAGGGGAATATCTCCTCTCACCAGATTGATGACCACTTGACGCGTTATTCCCGGCAAAATCCCCGTATCCGGGGTCACCAGGGTCTCACCGACAAATCCGAAAAAATTGGACGTGGTACCCTCCAGCACGCGGCCCATGCCGTCAACGTACAAAGATTCGACAGCCCCTTGCTCGCGGGCATCCTTGAGGGCGAGAATCCCCGGGATATAGTTCGTGCTCTTCGCCCCGGGCACGAACCGGTCGATATGGGAAGTGATCACCTTGACCCCATGCGCGTACCATTCCCTGGGCAGTTCGTGGAGGGGAGTGATCATCACGATCAAACGCGGGGCGTCCATGGGGGTGATGGAATCGTCGCTGCCGCCACCCGTCACGAGAATGCGGATGTTGCATTCCCCGTGGGAGCTTTTGGAGAGGGCATCCTCGACGATATGGATGATGTCCCGCCGGGACCACTTCAGGGTCATGCCGATCAGGCGGGCGGAACGCTCCAGCCGCTTCACGTGGTCTTCGAGATGAAAGGGACGCTTTCCATAGGTTCGAAGGAAGTCGAACACGCCGTATCCTCTCAGGACCGCCAGATCTCGAATGCTGATGACCGCCTCCGACTCCGCAACGGTCTTTCCGTCGATGGTGATGATGTCCATGGGCGTTCTCCTTTGGGGTATCCGCGACAATCATGGTGCCGGGTTGAATCGGGAAGCCAGGGTGTCCAGTTCCTTCTTCCGGGTTTTCGCTACGACCATCGCCTCATCCATGGAAATCTCTTTGAATCGCAACACCTGTTCCGGCCCGATTTGAGCAAGGACATCCACATCGGCGCTGATGACGTTGTAGATGCGGGGATAGCCCCCGACGGTCTGGCGGTGCCGGAGGAGGATGATGGGACCTTTGGGGGTCAATTGAATCGTACCGTCGCTGACCGGAGCGGAAATCATGTTTTCAAGAGACGTCGAGAGCGTTACGGTATCGTTGGCCAACCGCATGCCCATGGTGCTCATCTCGTGGGTGGTTTTCCAGGATACGGCGGTAAAAAGGTCTCCACGGTCCAAGGTGCCGTGTTCGGGGCCTCTGACGACCCTCACCAGACCCTCGGGATCGGGCCAGGAAAACACATCATCAAACCGCCCACGGATTCTCCCTGCCAACGATGCACCCCCCTCGAGACCGTCGGCGGGCAGCAGGGATACATACCCCCTGAAGCCCAGCACCTTTTCTCCCATCTCCAGCACGCTGCCTGAAGGGGCGGCCACCGTTTCGCCGTGCCTCACTGGCATCGCCTCTGCGCCATCGGGCAGGAGGAGTCGGCAATCGGGAAAGTGGGCGCCGGTCAGCACCACGGTGCTGGACTGTGTCAACCGAATGACCGGGGGAAGAATCACCTCAAGAGTGACGATGCCCTGATGGCGTCCCAGAAGAATCCTGCCGGTCTCGAATGCCAGACGATCCATACAACCACCGGGACTGATCCCCACATCCTGGCTGCCGAACATCGGGGGGCCCGCTTCATTGAACAAACCCGGTTGAAGAACGTCGTAACTCATCGATATCTTTCGTGGCGCAGTGACTATGCGGCGCGCCGGCCATCGTCCGTATCAATCGATCCTGTCGACGGCCTCGAAACGCACCCGGTCCCCCGGTTTGAGCACCGTCAGCAACTCGGGGCGGGTTCGACCGATCAGATTCCAGCCTCCGGGGGATTCCTGGGGGTAGATACCGGTCTGCGCCCCGCCGATGGCGACGGTGCCCGCAGGGATCCGGGTCCGGGGGCTTTCCAGCCGTGGAGTGATCAATCGATCGTCCAGGCCGATAAGATAGGGGAAATGGGGCTGGAATCCAATCATGGCAACCGTGTAGTCACCTCCAGCGTGAAGCAGGATCATCCCCTCGACGGACAACCCACTGTGACGGGCAACCCGATCCAGATCTTCGCCGTCATAGACCACGGGGATTCGGTAGGTCTCCACCCCCTCCGGTGCGTCGAGGTTTCCAGATTGTCCCGCCACCGCATCCACCCGTCTGCGGATGCCGGGAATGTCGGCGACAGCCGGATCGAAGTACACCGCCACCGCATTGTAGGCCGGCACCACATCGGTTACCGAAAGCCCCTCCATATGGGGGTCCGCCTTCAACGTCCGATACAGTTGGTGAACCTTCCTGGATACGGCAAGGTCGATGCCATCGCCCAAGGGCCAGCACAGGCAACCGTCCCCGATGAAAAAGGAGGTGCCCACCGAAGATCCCACGCCGTCATTGTAGTCAGAGTCGATAGTCACAGTCTGCTCGATCTCCAACGAACATATGCCCCGGAGCGTGGGTGATCATCAAGGGAGGGCGCGCCACCATGGCCGCCATCTGAGGGGTGACGCCACAAGCCCAGAACACCGGCACGTCATCGGGATACAGGGTGACCGCATCGCCCCAATCGGGTTTCGATAGATCGCCAATACCAATTTTTCG
>JASFIA010000008.1:0-15190 GCA_050122915.1 Desulfobacterales bacterium
CGCCGCTGAAGGCCTTCCTGGCCGCCTCGGCGACCGACGGGCTTGAATAGGCGCCGATATAGACCCGATGCCAGGTTTCGCCTTTCTTGACGCTGGCTTGGCCGATAAATGCCTTTCTGCCCTTGGAGCGAAGCGTTTCTGCCAGTCGCCTTGCCTCACTCTGTTTGGAAAAAGACCGCACCTGATAGGCATAGGGGGTTTCCCGTGCGGCTTTTGCCATTTCCGGGACATCCGGCCCACGGTTGGCTTTAGGGGAGCCCAGCCGGGTGACAAAGGCGTTGGGGGACAGGGACCTGCGTATCTGGTCGGCGGCCTGTTTCGCCCCTTTCGAAGTTTCGAAGGGGCCGATGTAGATTCGGTGCCATGTGCCGCGATCCCTGATGACGGCCTCTCGAGAAAACGCCGAGAATCCCTTGCCGGCGAGCTCACTCACTGCTTTATCCGCGTCCTCCCTGCTTTTGACGGATTGGACCTGAACGGCAAAAGCCGCTGTGTTGAATCGGCCGGAAGCGGCATTGTCAGCGGCAGCGGCCGCTTCGGCCGGTTGATCGGTTTCCCGCCGGCTCGCATCGGTACTCTCCGATGTGGGGGCTGATGGCCCGCCGGAGACGCTGGGGGGCGCAGGCCCCTCCGGTTCAGGCGAAACTGTCCGTCCATCTTCCGTGGACGGGAGGGACTCGGCGACGACGATGGTGTAGCGGATGAGTTCGCTTGGATTGGAGCCGTCGGTCAATCGGTAGCTGAATTCGTCGGTTCCGATGAATCCCGGCTTCGGGGTATAGACGAGATCCGGAAGGGTGCCGGACAAGACGCCGTTTATCGGAACCGTCTCCATGATCACATCCCATTGAGTGCCCTCTGCGCCCTTGGGAATTAGAGAAACCATTACGGGCGTGTCCCTGGTCGTTTTTGCGGCGGCGGGGCCCGGCGTCCTCGACGCCGTCGGATCCGCATCGGACACCGTCATTTGGATGACCGCCTCCGGGGATTCCAATTGGCCGTCCGATGCCCGGAAGACGATTCGATCCTCCCCCAGGAAATCCTCGTGGGGCTGATATTGGATGCGGGGCGGGTTACCGCTGATGCTGCCATGTTCAGGGAGACCGACAAGGGAAAAGACGAGGGGGTCGCCGTCTGGATCCGTCCCAGACAAATCAAGAGCGATGTCGGTGTTTCGTCGGATCCGGACCTGACGGCCTTCCGCCATTGGCGGATCATTGACCGGACGGATGATCAGGCGGACCGTCGCCGGAGTTGAAACGGCCTGCCCATCGGCCGCCCGAAATGTAAACTGATCTTCACCGGAAAAATCGGGATTCGGCTGATAAATAAGCCCGGGCGGATCTCCTTGAAGTCTGCCATGGGTGGGAGGGTCCGCGATTTCATAGCGGAGGGGACCGTCTTCGGGATCGGTGGCCGCCAGTTGCAATGCAATGGGTTGATCTTCAATGCCGTCGACCGTCTTGGAAACGGGGGCAGGGGCGTCGTTCACCGCCTCCACACGAATCACGACGCTTCCCGTCTCCGATGCGTCGGTTCCGTCCAGGACCTGGTAGCGAAAACGGTCGGTGCCTGCAAACTCCGGTTCCGGATGATACACCAACCGAGGCGGTGACCCCGACAGGGTGCCCCGGGTCGGTGAAGCGGTGATTTCGAACCGAATGGGGGTGCCGTCGGGGTCTTTGCCCGTCAGCAGAATATCGACCGGTTCGTCCTCTTTGGTTTCGTAGAAGAGCCGACCCGCAACAGGAGGGTGGTTGACTCCCGAGTCGACTGCCGCAGGGGGGTCTTCGGGTCGTTCCGCTTCCGATGGAAGATCGACGAGGCGGTCCAGAGGCGCGATCTTTTGCCACACCTCCCGAGGGTTTCCACCAGGCTTCGGGGAGTAGTTTTCGCGAAAGGGCTTGCCCTCCTCGTAGTGGCTCAGCCGCTTGGCATAGGGGATAGTGCTCTTGTGTCCCGGAGCCACGGTCATGGCGAGAAGCTGGCTCTGGATCGCCACCGCTTCTTCGAACCGGCCCGCTTCGGCATAGGCTGCTGCGAGCGTGTCGAGATGCCCTATGACGGGGCTTCGGTCGACGGCCCGCTTGGCGAACGCAACGGCCCGCCTTCCGTCACGGTAGCGATGATCGGGACAGGTGGCCAGAATCCATGCCAGGTTGTTGAAGATCTCGGTGTAATCTGGGTTGATGGTCAGGGCCTGGGCGTAGTCAAGGAGCGCTCGGCCCGGTGCCCCCATCTTATCTAACGCATAGCCCCGGTTGTACAGAGCCTTGGATGATCTGGGATTGATTCTCAGCGCTGCGGTACAGTCCTCGATGGCTTTCTCGTAGTGGCCTTTGCGCAGCCATGCCAGACCCCGGTTGCAGTAGGCGTCGACATAGCGGGGATTGATATCGATCGCCCGATTGATATCGGTGACGGCGCCATCGTAGTCTTCTTGGAAGATGCGGGCAAAGCCCCGGTTGTTGAAAGATTTTTCCGACTGGGGATTGATGCTCAGTGCCTGGGTGCAGTCGTCGACGGCCCCGACGTAGTCTCCGATAAAAATTCTGGCGAAGCACCGGTTGTTCAGGGCCTCGTAATCGTGGGGGACAGCCTTGATGGTCATGGTGAAGGCCTCAATGGCCTCGGCGTATTTTCCGGCCTTCAATGCGTTCAGCCCCTCCTGGAACCATTCGTCGCCGGTGGCCGGCGAGAGGCCAACACCCCATGATAGGATCATTAAAAGTACAAAGGCCGCTGAACGTTTCATTGCGTATCGGCTCCGGTCAGTCGTTATCGAGCGTTCGCGCCCCCGTCCGAAGGACATCGAACTCCCAGGGCATGGCCGCTTTGTCGGCGACAATTCGCTGATTCCTGGCATCGGGAAACGGTAATGATTTGCTCAAGCTGGAGACGGCAGCTCGTCTCGGTTCCGGTGGTTTCATCCGATGGGGCGGCGATGTCGTCGCTACCGGCATCAGGCCGGCCAAACCCATCGGTCGGGCCCTCGGACATCCGGTATGGTCCATTAACCTTTCATACTATAACAAATCTCTGGATGACTCAATTGTGTCTTTGGAAGTTTCACTGGAAAAGGGTGTGAAGAAGCTGAATCAGAAGGCCGGTCAGTACGGGAACGACGAGGTTGTCGTCGACCCTCAGCGACCGACGAACCCGTAGGGGAAAGAGCTCGAGGAGGGCCATGCCGGCGGGGGCTCCGAAAAACACCCCCGCGGACATGCTGCCGCCCCATGCATCCAGAAGGCCTGGAAGCAGGGGATAGGTTGAAAAGACGGCTATTCCTGCAATGTAGCAGGAGATGGTGCCCTCAACGGACTTGGCTCCGATGCGGTGTTTGCCGAAACGGATACCCACTAGGGCTGCGGCCGCATCTCCCAGAATGAATGCAGAGAGGGCCATGAAAGAGAGGTGAGGAGCATCGATGAACAACAGGGAACACCAAAAGGATGCTCCGATGATGTGGGTGGACCCGGTGAATCGATGACGCTCTTCTGTTCTCAACAATGACTTGAAAGCCTGGTGGTAGCGCCTTTGGACCGCCGGCAGTCGAAATCTGAGGATGTCGACGCCGATAGCGGCGACGTAAAGGACGCCTAGTATTGCAGGGGGTGCCGCCGGCGGCAATGGGGCGAGCCTGGGCAGGTAGAATATTCCCGCCGGCATCAGGAGGGCCGCCAAGTGGAGGCGTTTCCGATTGATTTCCTCCCGGCTCAATCGGGGAGAATCGGCTACTGTCAAAATGCCTCCGAATTGGCGTGCACAAGCGGGTTCATATTGCGTCTGGGTCCAAACGCACGGGCGCACCGGACCGGCTGTCAACCCATTGCCTGCATGGTGAACGAGATATGTTTGATTTGTGCTAGGACTCAACCCGACGGTTGTTGGGGAGAGTCCCCTTCATGAATCGACGGCTGGCCGGGCAGGTCGACGACCACAGGATCCCTCAGGATAACCTCTATGGCGGCTCTTGCGGTGTCGGCCGTTTCGGGAAAGATGTGATCGAGGGAAATAATGTGCCTGAGATTGTCGGCCGTTCGAAGGATCAGCATGGCCAGATTTCCCTCTTCGAGTTCGGAGACGGCGACGACTTTCTCCCAAGGCGTCATGGAAGCCCAGAGATAGAGTGTCAGGGCCGGTCGACTGTAGAAGGGGCGGGAATAAAACCCCCGGTGGGCCATGTGCTGCTGAAATGGGGTGAGTTTCTTTTTGAGATGCCCGTAGGCCTTCATGAGTTTTCGAGGCGCCAGTTTCCGGGTCAGCTGATCTCGGGACTCCGTTTCGTTGACAAAACAGGTAACCAAGCCTGCCAATAGGGCGACATCGCTGGAAGGCAGTGCATCCCGGCGAAACGCCTCGGCAATAAGCAGGGGCTGGTCCACCCGCAATTGAGATGCCCACGCACCCTCCGGCGTCAGGCGGTTGTCCCCGTCGACATACCCCATCTCCTGAAGAAAATCGAGGTGGCGTTCAAAGGCCTCCCAAAGGTGGCCGTGGGCGGCTTCGAGCAGTCGCTGGGAGGCCTTGCGGCCGGCCCTTTTCATGGCTTGATACGTGGCGAAAGACTTCCTGAGCAGACCATTGATCTGCTCGGGGGTGTGGGAAAGCAGGAGGTTGAGAACCATGGAGAAATCGATCCGGAGTTGACTGTCGACATCGGAAGCCTTGGATGTGACCAGCTGAGCCACCTTCGGGATATCCATGTACTTGCCAGGGACTGCGACGGCAAACCCGATGTTGTCCATGCCACGTCGCCCGGCGCGGCCGGTCATCTGGTGGAATTCCGTCGGGCTCAAGGTCACGAAGTCCCGCCCGTTGAATCGATCCGAATTGAAGAAGACAATGGTTCTGGCGGGGAAATTGACCCCGGCGGCCACCGTGGATGTGGCGAAGACGGCGTCCAACAGGCCTTCTGTCATGAGGGTTTCCAGCAGGAGCTTCCAGGCCGGAAGCTGGCCGCTGTGATGAGCGCCCACGCCCAAATTTTCGAGTTGCCAGCGCTGGTGGTGACGTTGGAGCCTGGGAACGGCCTGGGTCAGTTCCATGAACCGTCGGCTGAGACGCCCTTTGCGGTCGGGATCCGAAATGGTATTGTCCAGGCAGAGGCCGATGGCTCTGCCGCAGTCGGATCTGGATTTGAGGAAAAAGATGGCTGGCAACAGCTGGTAGCGCCGAAGAACCTTCAGCATGGCGCCGAACGGGGGCAGCTGCCATGGGGCACCGAAGGAAGGTCTCCGTGAGGCGTTGAGGGTTTCGACGACCTTCTTGTAGATCCGGGGCCGTCGTCCCTTGCCGTCGCCTGCGAATAGCGGCATCAGGGTGCCATTAGGGTGTAAGAATAGAGAGACCAGGGGCACGGGCCGATGATTCTCTGCGATGACCCGGCACTGCCGCCCCCGGATTCCGGAAAGCCAGCGGGCGATTTGTTCCGCATTTCCAATCGTTGCCGACAGAAGTAACAGGGGGATTCGCGTCGGAAGGTAGATCATGGTCTCTTCCCACACCACCCCCCGCTCTTCGTCGCCCAGGAAGTGGGCTTCGTCAAGGACCACGAAATCCGCATCCAGGCTGCTGCCCGTGGACATGGCGTCGTAGAGCTGATTTCTTAGGATCTCCGTCGTCCCAACGATGACCGGAGCATTGGGATTCTCACGTCGGTCTCCGGTCAAAATGCCCACGTTTCCAGCGCCGAAACGCTCTGAAAACTCCGCGTGTTTGGCGTTGCTGAGGGCTTTCAGGGGGCAGGCGTACCATGACCGCCCTCCGTCACCGAGGATTTTACCGATAGCGGTTTCGGCGATCCAGGTCTTGCCAGCTCCCGTGGGGGCGGTTACCAGGCAGTCTGACGATGAGACAGACTCGACAGCGCTGGTTTGAAAGGGATCCGGTACAAATGGAGCCGGATCGGGGACGCCGATTTTGGCGAATACCGGCTTCAGCAGTGGATCCGCCCCTGGGACGACAGGGGCGCGGTCATCCCGACGGGAGGACCGTTTTCGGGGCGGATATCGAAACCGTCGCCCCATGATTCAAAGGCCGGCCAGTATGGATTGAACTTCGGCGATGGCAAGGGAATCGGTATCGAAGGGGGATTGGCCGTTCAGGTCGGCCTCGATCAATCGATCGTCGTAGGGGATGAATCCCACGAGGTCGAAATCGGCAAGGTGCTCCTGCAAGAACGCCTTGTCTTTTTCTCCGCGGATCTTGTTGCCCACCACCGAAATCTGGTCCAAGCGGATTTCAGAGGCCAGGCGCCGAATGTTTACCGCAGTGTCGATACTCCGGCGTCCGGGCTCCACCACAACAATCAATCGGTCCACCGCTTGGGCAGTGGCCCGCCCCAGGTGTTCGATGCCGGCTTCCATATCCATGACCACCACCTCGTCTCTGGACAATACCACATGGCTGATGAGGGCTCTGAGCAGGGTGCTTTCCGGGCAGATACATCCGCCGCCGCCTTTTTTGACGCCCCCGAGACGCATCAGCTTGATGTTCTCCATGCGGACCGACAGGCTGTCAGGAAGATCGTCCACCTTCGGGTTCAGCTTGAAGAATCCCCCGACTCCCCCCGGTTGGGCTTCGGTTCTTTCGAATGCCAAATCCTTCATTTCGGCTATGGGGGTGATGGCATCGGCGCCTTCGATGCCTAAGGCCGAACCGAGATTGGCGTCTGGATCGGCGTCGATGGCCAGCACATATTTTCCGCTGGCATTGAAGGCTCGGATCAACAGGGCAGAGAAGGTGGTTTTACCCACACCGCCTTTACCGCTGACGGCAATTTTCATGGAAGGGTGTCTCCTTGATTAGGGGTTCACGGTCGGTACGAATGGGCAAAAACGACAGCACACTTGGCATGATCTGACCACCGAGTGTCTACCAATTTTCTACTATAACACAGTGCCGGTCGGCGGCAAGCCTCAAGGTGGTCCGGAGCGCTCGTCTGCCTCAACGCCCGGTTGACCTCAGATAGTCTTGAGGGCTATGACTGATACCAGTCAATAGTGGCATTGGGGCCGATATCCGATGCCGTCGACCGATTCGACCAAAAGGCTGGTCATGACATCATCCCGTAAGATATCCGATAGCCCCCTTATTTTGGCGCCCGCAGGCAGCCGGGATTCCTTTTTGGCGGCTGTCGCCGCTGACGCCGATGCGGTCTACTGCGGCCTTAAAACGTTTTCGGCACGGATGGAGGCCAAGAACTTCGATCCGGGCGAAATGGCCCGTCTCATCGCCTTTGCCCACAGCAGAAGCGTCCGGGTTCACCTGGCGTTAAACGCCCTGATCAAGACGGACGAAATGGCGTCGGTCCTGACACTGCTCGACGGGCTGAATCGGTCGTCGCCGCCGGATGCCATTATTTTTCAGGATTTGGCGATGGTGGAAGTGGTCCGGAGTGCCGGCTACCAGGGAGAAATACACTTGTCGACCCTTGGCAATGGGAGCTTTCCGGCAGGACTCAAAGCCATTCACCGATTGGGAGTGGACCAGGTGGTGGTCCCACGGGAGCTTTCTGTCGATGACATCCGACGGATGGGCGACGCCTGTCCTCCTGGACTGGGGCTTGAGGTCTTCATCCACGGCGCGCTGTGCTATGCGGTTTCGGGGAGATGCTACTGGAGCAGCTACCTTGGCGGCAGAAGCGGCCTGAGGGGGCGCTGTGTCCAGCCTTGCCGGCGTCTTTTCTCCCAAGGAACCCCCCCGGGACGGCATTTCTCCTGCATGGATTTCAGTCTTGACGTGCTGGTAAAAGTGCTTCGACAAATTCCCCAGGTGAAGACGTGGAAGATCGAAGGTCGAAAGAAGGGCCCTCATTATGTCTACTACACCGTTACCGCGTATCGGATGCTCCGGGACGAAGGGCATGATTCCGGCATCAAGAAAGCGGCGCTCGATCTTTTGTCCCGGTCGCTTGGTCGTCCGGCCACCCACTACCATTTTCTTCCTCAACGGCCCTACAATCCTGTCGAGCATGGCGAAACCGGTTCGGGCCTGTATATGGGAAGAACCAAAGGTACGGGGATCCGACCCTTTATCGTCCCCAGGGGGTCGCTGCTGCCTGGGGATGTCCTGCGCATCGGATACGAAGACAGCCCCGGTCACCGGATTCACCGAATGCGACAGGGTATTCCGGCCAGGGGCCGCTATCAGCTGTCCGACGGCAAAGGGAGACCTGTGCCGAAGGGGACTCCCGTGTTTTTGGTGGATCGCCGGGAAGCGGCTCTCGTGGAAAAGATGACCGCTCTGGAAAAGGCCCTCGACGCTACTGCGATGCCCGAATTGCCGGCATCCCAAAAACGGCTTGAGCTTCTATCCCGCGCCCCTCGTCGGGGGAGGGCGACAGAGCTGAGGGTGAAACGGACCCCTGACCGGAAGCGGTCGGGGGAGGACATCGGCCTTTGGATCTCGGCAGACTCTCCTGAAAAGAGGCAGAGACGGGGGGATTCAAGGCTCTGGTGGGTGCTGCCTCCGGTCATATGGCCCGAAGAAGAGGTGGCCCTGACCCGGCAAATCGACAAGGTGATGGGCGAAGGGGGCCGTTGCTTCCTATTGAATCAGCCCTGGCAGGCGGCCTTTTTCTCCGATCCGTCCTCGGTCCAGCTGTGGGCGGGGCCCTTTTGCAATATCTCCAATCCTGCCGCCGTGAGCGTCCTCGCCGACATGGGATTTTCGGGGGTCGTGGCGAGCCCGGAGCTTGAGGCCTCCCAATTGCTGTCGTTTCCAAAGCTTTCCCGTCTGCCCATGGGGGTGGTACTGTCCGGCATCTGGCCGTTGTGTTTGTCCAGGGTCGTATCGAGCGCCATCGACGTCGACACCCCGTTTTCCAGTCCCCGGGGGGAGCAGGCCTGGGTGAGCCGCTACGGGGGAACCTACTGGACGTTCCCCAACTGGCGTCTGGACTTGACCGACAAGCGCCGGGACTTGGAACGCGCCGGCTTCCGGCTTTTTCTCCATTTGGATGAGCCTGTTCCACCCAAAGTGCAGTTGAAGCGGCGTCCAGGCATCTGGAATTGGGAGCACGGACTCCTCTGATCTCCAAGGAAGACCGATGTCACGACTGACTCAGTACTGCCGCGAAATGGCCATAGCCATGAAAACGGGTCCGGATATCGTCGATATTACCAGCCGCCTGAGGGACGCCCTGTCGGCATCGACGGTGATCGACGGCATGCTGTGGGCCACCTCGGTCGGCTCCACGGGTTCGATGACCACGATCGAATTTGAGCCCGGAGTCGTGGCCGACCTGAAAGCCGCTATCCAGAGGCTGGCCCCGACGGATTTGGACTATGCCCATGAGCGTGCCTGGCAAGACGGCAACGGACACAGTCACGTGCAGGCGGCGCTGTTGGGATCGACCGTCGGAGTGGCTGTTCGGGCAGGACGGCTTGTGCTGGGCATTTGGCAGCAGGTCGTGGTCATCAACCATGACAATCGGCCCCGAAAGCGGATTGTCGAGGTGACCGTTATGGGAACGACAGGCCATGTCGACGCCCACGAATGATCAGCGGATATACAGCTCAACACGGCTTTTCTCCAAACGGTCACGGGGGCCGCTCTCGAAGGCCGGATAGGCTTTGGTCAGCACCTGATGGGTTTTCACTTTGCCTGACTTCACGAGGTAGTTTCGCACCGAATTGGCTCGGTTCCGGGCCAGGCGTTCCAGGTCTCTGCCCGGGGGCTTAAGGTGGTCCAACAGGCGGGCTCTCATGTCCTCTGGAGGCAGCCGTTTGACCATTCCAAAGAAGTTTCTGGGCTTTTTAAAGGGGGCTTTCCGATAGACCTTCCACAGGGCATTCTCATCGTTGATCAGCCCGGGGATGGGTTCGGCTAGTGATGGATCGCTGCTGTCGGAGGCTTTCGATTCCCCGATTGCAGACAGGAGGCGTTTTTTGGCTATCTCCTCCCTGTCCGATAAGCTGTCGGCCATGCCGGTGATTTCCAGCCTTAGGGCCGGTGTTTCGTAAAGCACGTCGGCCACCCGGTCGAGTTGGTGCCTGGCCTGTCGGGAAAGCCGGCTGGTTCCCGGTTCGAAGATCAAGGGCTCGAGGGCGGATTCACCAAGATTTCTAGCAACGATGTCAGATGGTGAACCCACGGCTTTTCTCAGAATGTCCCCAACTGCATCGGCGATGAGACGATCGATGCGATTGGCCGGGTCGTCGAGGCTTCCCCCTACCGTCACCGCCAGTTGAATGGATTCACCGCGTCCCCCCAATAGGGCTGTTGCTCGGTCCAGAGCCAATTTAGCTCGGTCCGAAGGGGGGCCGGAATTAGTGTCCCACGCCAGCCGTTCTATGTCGATGTGATGGCTGCCGTCGAGGCGTGCGCCCTTGATGGTGTAGTCGGCGTCCACGCTCATGGTGCCGTCCCGGATGGCGCTTCCAAAGTAACGGCGGCTGTATGGGCTAAGAGAGGCCAGATCCAATCCGGACATGGACAGAGCGACCGTCGTTTTAGTTGTCCCCCCTTCTTTCTCTGCGCTTCCCTCTATGACCAGGGGCGCCCTCCCGTCGAGCCGGGCGTCAAAGTGGAATTGAGCGGCATCTTGGTCCATGGTCGATATCCCGTCGATGTGGCCACGGACACCGGAGACGGTGGCGGTAAACGCCGGAGAAACGGTGGCGTCCGAAATTTGCAGATCTCCCTGGTGGACGCTGAATCGACCAATTCGGACGGAAGAGGGCAGGGACGGTTCATTGGGATGCGATGGCGGTGCGTTATTGTGTTCCCCTCCTGTCAAAGCGGACGGCCGCCACCGTCCGTCGGCATTTCGCCTGATATGACCTCCAACATCGTGGAGATCAATACCGTCGGCCGAAAACGCTCGCTTGGAAAGATCCAGTTGGACACCGGAGGCCGATAAGGCGGCGGCGGTCATCAGGGTGGCGCCGCTTGCGTCGTCTATCGCCTTGATATCCTTGACGGTCAGACTCCCATCGAATTGAAGATGGCTTTTCCGGCCCGATGCTGTGGGGCCGATCCATAGGTGGCCTCCGGCAGAAACGGCGGAATCAATGCTTACTTGGCCAGCAGTTGGGACCGCTATTGAAAAGCCGGGAAAAGGGATGTCGGAGACCTTAACAAGAAGGCGGTCTGCGCTGTCGCCAGCCCTCAGCCGACCTGAAACGGTGAAGAGACCTCCACCGTTGGCCCGCCCATAGGCGCTGAAATCGGTTAGCGCCTCACCGCGGGTGGTCGTTCCGATGGCGGTCAGGGTCAAGTCGTCCATGAAGAACCCATTGAGCGGATCCGACGCATCGGATTCGTGTCGAACGGTAAAATCCAGAAGCGTCATTTCGCCGATGGTGATTCCGGGCACTGAGACAGGGGCCGGGGTTGCTGATGGCTGTGGAAGAAGGCCCTTGAGAAGTCCGAGGTCGACGCTTCCATCTCGCATTTTTTTTAATTGTACGACCCCGCCGCTGGCCTCCACTTTTTCGACCAGCAAGGCCCGGCTGGCGGAGCGGTGATGAAGATAGTGCATGGCAAGCCGATTCAACCGCATCAGCTCATGGGATTCTGGCGACGGCAAGTCCGGGGAGGGAGCGGAACGCTCCGGGAATACATGATTGTGGATTCGGATTCGAGAATCGAGCAACTCGACGGAATCCGCATTGATATCTAAGGAGTCACTAAGACCCGTGACCAGGGCCTCGACGGCTGCGTCGGCGCCTTGGTTCCGAAGGTCCAGGATCGCGCCCTGAACAACCGCCGAGCGGATATTGAGGCGGCTTCCGGCAGGGTCGAAATACCTGACGTCTAAAAGTGCGCTGGGCAGTGTCAGCAATGAATGCCCGAAAGCCGTCCGAACGGCTGTGCCCTGGAGGAACAAAAGCCCGTTGAACACCGACAGGGCAGGTGCGTTCGGGGGCCGGGTATACAGAAAATGGCCGTTGACATCCATCCGGCCTGCGGCCATTTGAATGAAACGACTCCCGGCCGGTCGGCCGCCGGTCAGGTCGATACCGGTGATGTCGATGGTCAGGCGGGTCTCCAGACGCTCCGAAAAGGGTTTGATACGGCCGTTCAGAGCCAGGCGGGTTTGCCCGATGCTGGCGGAAATGGCGGGGTGGATGAATCGATCCCTGTGATCGGGACGGGTTGAAACCCGCGGCAGCTCCAGTTGAATTGCATCGACGGTCGTTTCGTTGCCGCCACCGGGTAATCGACAGTGAATCCTTCCGTTTACGATACGAACATTGTTGAGGGTGACGGTAAGGCCCGCGGTCCTCTCGATGATTTTCTCTCCTGCGGCAGCAAGGGCGTCGAAGAGGCGGGTGCTGTCAGTCAAGGGAACGTCGAGATCAAGAACCGGGCGTTCAAAATGGACGGCCTCAAGGGTGATCGCTCCTCCGGCAAGGGCGTCGATGCCGACGCCGGCGCTCATGCGGTCAATGCTGAGTCCGTTCAGGGCGCCCCCATCGCCCTGATAGCGAATGTCTTTCATGTCCAATGTGAACGAGTAGGGGCTGAAGTACATCGATCCAATGATGACGGAGCCGCCAAGGAGGCTTTCGACCCGTCGTATGACCGACCAGCGGGCAAGCTGCGGGTAGGCGACGATTCCGATCAACAACACCAGCAATAGGAGTTGAGCGGCAAAAAGGCCTTTGTGGCGGGCAGGGCGCAAGGCGCCGATGGGACGCCAATTCAAAAAGACTTTTTCCTGAAGATATCCGCGGAACGGCAGATAGGGCAACGGTGAGCTATCTTTGCTGGTCAACATTTGGTATCTGTCTTTACTCATTGGTATTTGTTGTCTGTCTTTACTTTTTAACATCTGTTATTAGGAAGTCAAAGGCAAATTGATGTGGAAGGCTTCCCCGGCGCCGACGGGGCCGGGCGGGGTCTGAAATACCCTTCTGAAGGACATATTCGGATGGCGAAACGCGTGATTCTTTTTTTGACAGTGATCGCGACGACGATTTCAATGGCGGCGTGCACCGACAACGAGAGCGTCGTCCCGGTAGACATCAGCATCCGCAAGGAAGTCAGCGTCCGCCTGGACCCGGAAGCCATTACCTATGCCTACCTGCCCCAGTTTTCCCATTCCGTCTCTTTTCAGCGGCACCACCCGATGATTCGCTACCTTTCCGAGGCGACCGGCCGGAAATTCCGGCAGGTTTTTCCGGACACCTTCGATGAACACATGCGAATGGTCGGGCAGGGAAAGATCGATATATCCTTCTCGAACCCCTTTGTTTACGTGAAAATGGCGAACCGCTCCGGCTCCGTGGCCTTCTCCAGGGTGGTGGAGAAGAATGGGAGGGAATTTTTCAGAGGGGAGATCATATGCCGGGCGGACAACCCCAGGATTCATGACTTGAATGATCTCCGGGGTCTTAGCTGGATCGCCGTTGACCAGGGGTCGGCGGGAGGCTACCTATTCCCCATGGGCATGTTTTTAAAAAACGGCATTGTTCCCGAAGAATTCTCAGATATCGCCTTCGCCCCAGGCCCCGGCGGAAAGCAGGAAAAAGTGGTCCTCGCCGTCCATGCGGGCCAGTTTGACATCGGAACCATTCGGGAGGGGGCGATCAGTGTGGTGGCCGATAAAATCAATCCCGAAGACATTCGGGTCGTCGCGCGGACCCCATGGTATCCGGGCTGGGTTTTTTCGGCAAGAAAGGGAATGGCTTCCGGTATCGTCAATGAGGTCAGAGACGCCCTGATCGCCCTGGATCCGTCGACTCCCTCAGAGCGATCCATTCTGGAGGCCGCCCAAGTTCAACGCATCATCCCGGCAACGGATGGCGATTTCGAGTCGGTCCGCGACCTTTGGAAAACCATTCGAACCCGGGTTGACGACAGCGATAGTCCCGATGGGGATCAATGGTGAGGCTTCTTCAATGAATCGGTTTCCCATTCAGTTGAGTTTCCGCACCAAGATCTACACGGGGATCGTGTCCATTGTTTTGCTGACCGGCCTGCTGATTGCCGTTCCCGTCAGCCAGATCGTATCCAGATCTCTTTCCGACGACTATCGTAAGCGGGGCGTCAGCATGGCTGTATCCCTTGCCAAGCGCGGAGAGGACCCCATTTTGGCGGTTGATTTTCTCCGAATGAAAAGCCTCATCGACGAAGTGGTCGGTTCCGGCGAAGATATTCTCTATGCCTTCTTCCAAGACGCTTCGGGAGATATCCTGAGCCATTCATTCCAAGACGGCTTTCCGATTCAGCTCAAAACCGCCAACGACGTGTCCGCTGAAGAGCCTGTTCGCATTCGGCACCTCGACGCCGATGGCGACAGGATCTATGATTTTGCCGTCCCGGTTTTGGCCGGCCCCTATCAGGTGGGCACTGTTCGGCTGGGCCTGCTGCGAAACAAGATCAATGAGACCATCAACGAGCTTCTATGGGCGATTTTTGCTTTTATCCTCGTGTCCGTATTCATCGCCGATCTCGTCGGCTTCACCCTCGCCCGGAACCTGACGAGCCGGGTTCGATCGCTTCAGGAAGCCGCTGAAGCGATTCTTGACGGAGATCTGAACATTCGGGTAAGGGGCATGGCTAATCCCGATGGGTCACCGACCGGCGATGCGGGCCACGGCGATGGGAGGTTCGACGGGGACATGCTCAAGGAGGCCCTCGGCGCACCGGTTCGGTTGACCCGTTCCGGAGATGAAATCCATCAGCTGGCCGAATCCTTCGACGCCGTGACGTTTGCCCTGAAAAACAACATCGACCAACTGGCGCGATCAAAAGCAACCCTGGAAAAATCCGAGGCCAAGTACCGCCGAATTTTCGAGGGATCCATGGACCTGATTTTTGTCGCCGACAGCCGAGGGCGCATCCTCGATATCAATCCTGCCGGGGTTTCGATGCTGGAATACGACGACGCCCCCGACCACCTTCGGCAGATGCCGCTGTCCGCCGTGGTCAGGGAGCCCAGTTCGGCGGCGCCTCTGCTGACGGTTCTTAAAAATCAGGGGTTTGTCAGGGACTGGGAATGCCGTATGGTGACCAGAACCGGCCGTGAGCTCGATGTGTTGATGAGCGTTTCCTCCAGGCGGAACGAGGCCGGATACCTCATCGAATACGACGGTGTTGTCAAAGACATCACCCGCCGAAAGCTGATGCGTACTCAACTGCTCCAAGCTGACAAACTGGCCTCTCTGGGGCAGCTTTCCGCCGGTGTCGCTCATGAAATCAACAATCCCCTGGGCCTGATTTTGGGGTATACCCA